>JAFMBU010000082.1 GCA_017858295.1 Porticoccaceae bacterium
AAAGGCCACCTCTTGCGAGGCAGCCTTTTCTATTTTAGTGGCGGACCGGACGGGACTCGAACCCGCGACCTCCGGCGTGACAGGCCGGCATTCTAACCAGCTGAACTACCGGTCCGCATAAACTTTTAAAACTTGGTGGGTGGTACAGGGATTGAACCTGTGACCCTCGCCTTGTAAGGGCGATGCTCTACCAGCTGAGCTAACCACCCACTGAACGAGGGGCGCATTCTACCGAATTGGGATGGGCTGTCAAACCTTTTCTATCGCTATATACATATCTCTTCGACGGCCCTAAGATACGCCCCAATATAGGCCATTCGAACGCACAAAAATGCAAATTTACAAAGAGTTTAGTATCGAGGCAGCTCATCGCTTGCCGAATGTTCCCGAGGGGCACAAATGTGCGCGCTTACATGGCCATTCCTTTCTTGTGACAGTGGCTGTGGAAGGTCCCGTGGGGGAGCAGTCCGGTTGGATTATGGACTTTGGTGATATTAAAGCGGCTTTTGCACCGATCTATGATCAGCTCGATCACCATTACCTCAATGATATTGACGGTCTGGAAAATCCCACCAGCGAAAATCTCGCGATCTGGATCTGGCAGCATCTCAAACCTAAGTTGCCACTGCTTAGCTGCATCACGATTAAAGAGACTTGCACCAGCGGTTGTATCTACCGCGGCTAGACCTCTTTTCGTTCCCCTCTAATGAGATCCCAGGCCAGTGCCAGTAGCATCAGGCTAATCGGAATGGTGCACAGCAGTAACATCTGCTGCCAGCTAATCAAATTGAGTGCCCATCCTGCCGACAGAGACGCCAGCGCCTGCAGTGAAAACACCGTCGAGTCATTGAAGGCCTGGGCCTTAAAGCGATCTGACTGTTTATGGCTACTGGGTAGCAATGCAGTGCCGGCGACAAAGAGAAAGTTCCAGCCCACACCCAGCAGCACTAGCTGCAGCCAGAAACCATTGACGCTGATATCGTAATAGCCAATGCCGATGGTGATGCCATAGCAGGCAAGTCCCGCGACCATCAATCCTCTAATGCCCAGCCACTTAAATAGCAGTGGCGCTATTAATGAAGGCAAAAACATCGCGACAATATGACTTTGAATTACCCACTTGGTATCCACCAGCGAATGACCATAGGTATGGTGCATGCTGATCGGTGTGCCGGTCATAACAAAGGACATAACTACAAAGGCCACTGCGCCACTGGCCACGGCGAGAACAAATCCACGGCCGCGCAAAATGGTTTTCAATGAGCCTGCGGCTATGGGCTTGCTGGTAGCTTCAATCTGAGCTGGCTTATAGGCTCCTAAAAGCAGTGCGCCACAGACAATGGATAGAGCGCCAAGCCAGAATGAGCCCTGATAGTCCACGGCGGTCATATGAGCGCCCAACACGGCTAACTCTGGGCCAACAAAAGCTGCCAGAATACCGCCAAGCATCACTATTGATGCCGCGCTGGCACCAGACTCAGGCGCTACAGACTCCATGGCGGCAAAGCGCACCTGTTGCAATGCGGAGTTGGTGGTGCCGAGTAGCACTGCAGCCAGGCAAAAGAGGCTAAAGCTACGTTGCTCCAAGGCCAGGCTGGCCATTGCGCAGGCGATGATGCCGAGCCCCATAAAAGCCCAGAGTCCCCATTTGCGGCCCAAGCGCTGCATCACTCTAGTGGCTGGCACAATGCCCGCTGCGGTGCCGCAGATGGTTAGTGCCAGTGGTAGTGTTGCCCACTCTGCCGCCGGTGCCAGGTCACTGCCCACCAGACTGCCCACCAGAATCATCAGCGCCATTATTGACGCTGCTAATGCATTGCTAAGGGTTAAAACCCAGACATTTATAAAGCCATTGGCGTTGCTGTTTTGCATAGGGGTCTCATTGCTCTAGATCGAATGTTAAACCATCGGGTACTGCGTTAATTTTTAAACCTCTTTGTTTAGCTACTGAGGCTATGCCGTCATTCAGCGTAGACCTAAGACACAGTTTTGTATATCTAAAGTGGGTTTAGCATGGCGATAATTTATTTGGCTAAATCGAATGGATTTTAATGTCAGTTTAATTTTGACGTACTTAAAAAAATGATTTTTCACTGATAGAAAAAGGCGCGACATTATGACAAATATTGTAAAGCCAACGGTTACAGAAATTGTTTACGATCATATTCTCAATAACCAGGCTGTGGTGGTTGATACAGTGGATGCCTCCATGTCTCTAGACAAGTTAAATATTGATTCCCTGGAAAAAATATCACTGGCAATGGATCTTGAGGAGCATTTCGAGATCGATGTTTCCGATCAGCAAATTGAAGCCTTTGTTACCGTTGCTGATATTATTGACCTTATTCAACTGAAGCTGGCCGCACAGCCTTCAGTGGAAGAGTTGGCAGAGATCCAGCGCTCAGATATAGCCCAACTGGAGCTTGAAGCTGGTGATCACTAGCTGAGCCGTATTTTGAAGACCTAAGCTTGAGTGCCTAGGCCCCCTTAACTGCTGTATACTGCCGCCCTCTATTTGCACCCATTGTTTGCATTCAATATTGATATTGAGTAACTCGGGTCTTCAATAATTTACAGCGCGGTTAATAAAATGGCACAGGTTGGCAGGTTTAATAAATTAGAAGTGGTTAAAGAAGTCGACTTTGGCGTCTATTTGGATGGCGCTGAGCTGGGTTCGATTTTATTGCCCCAGCGGTATATGCCAGAGGATTGTGAGCTGGGCGACTGGATTGACGTTTTTCTGTACTTTGATTCCGAAGACCTGTTAATCGCCACTACAGAAACCCCTAAGGTTGAAGTAGGGCGCTGCGAAATGCTTAAAGTTATAGATATCAATAATGCCGGTGCCTTTATGGATTGGGGGCTGCCAAAAGATCTGCTGGTGCCTTACAGCGAGCAACTCAAGCCTATGGAGGTAGGTTATTCCTACGTAGTCTATGTATTCCATGACCAGGACAGCGACCGTATTGCCGCATCTACTCGTCTGCAGGACTATCTGGCTGAAGAGTCCGTATGGATTAAGCCTCGCCAGGCAGTGGATCTGCTAATTGCTGGGCGCACCGACCTAGGTTACAAAGCGGTGATCAACGATCAGTATTTGGGGCTTATTTTTCGCGATGACGCATTTAGACCACTGAAGGTCGGTGAGCGATTGCCCGGCTTTATTAAAAATATTCGCAGTGACGGTAAGATTGATCTGGTGATTTCTCAGGGAACTCTGCAGGGTGACCACGATCTGGGTGAACAAATTATTGAAAGTTTACGCGCATCAGGTGGCGTCTCAACATTGACAGACAAAAGCCAGCCAGACGAGATATACCGCACCTTTAAGGTCTCCAAGAAAAAATATAAACAGGCGCTGGGTTCACTTTACAGAAGCAAAAGAATTTTATTGAGTGCAGAAAAAATTCAGCTTGTTGAATGATTTTATATTCCCTATTCCACGCCTCAAAAATCATGTTTTGAGGGTTAAACCTGCAATAACAGACTGTTTAAGCGCCGGAGAAAAGGCCGGTGCCCCTGATTTTGCTGATTAGCTGTGCTATCATCCCTGCGTGTTTGTGTAACACAGCTTATTTCAAAGGTCTCATATGGCCTGTCTAAAAAAATCTGAGCCATAGAGCTTAGTAATCAAAATTAGTCTAAATGGATTTAGTTTTTAAACAATGCCTCTCTCTTTGTTGAGGGAAGCTTCAGGGAGTTATTTGAAAAAAAATATGCAATTGCCGAAATGTTTTTGGTATTGCGTAGAATAAAATTCAATTTTTGGGGAGTATCAGTATGTATAGAAATAATAGGCTAAGTCTGGCTGTTTCGATTGCCATGGGTGTTTCATTTGCTGGTATAGCAAGTGCAGAACTCGAAGAAGTTATCGTTACTGCAACAAAGCGTGCAGAGAATATGCAAGATGTGGCAGTTGCCATTTCCGCTTTGGGTGGCGATGCACTTAAAGAACTAAACGTGCAAACCTTTGATGAGTATGTTGAATATCTGCCAAATGTTGTCAATGCGGGTATTGGCCCCGGTCAGAAAGAAATTTATATTCGTGGCTCTGCATCCGAGCAGGGCTCAGTAACTGTTTCATCAGCCCAGGGCTCTGCTCCAGGCGTTGCTCTTTACCTCGATGATATGCCGGTTTCCTTTGGCGCTCGCAACCTCGATTTATACGCCGCTGATCTGCAGCGTGTAGAAGTACTGGCTGGTCCTCAAGGCACATTATTCGGTGCTAGCTCGCAGTCGGGTACGGTTCGCATGATCACTAATAAGCCGGTTATCGGTGAGTTTGAAGGTCGTATCGATCTCGGTATTAGCACTACTGCTGGCGGTTCAGACAGCAATAAAATGGAAGCGATGATTAACCTGCCAATTAGCGAAAACGTCGCTCTTAGAATGGTTAGCTACAGTGATCGTCAAGGCGGTTGGATTGATAACGTACCCGCTAGCTTTACGCCAAGCGGTGAGGTCATCGATCGGAACTCTCTGGGTTATGGTCCTTACTTCAAAAACTTCCCGTTGACCACCAAGAAAACTGCTTACAACACTGATTTGGTGCAGGAAGATTGGAACGAAGCGACCTATAACGGCTATCGCATCGGTCTAGCTGCTGATATCAATGAAGATTGGAGTGTTCTGGTTCAGCATGCTTCACAAGAACTTGATGTTGAAGGTTCTTTCCTGGTCGATCCTCGCCTGGGTGATGACAAGTCAGCTAAGTTTTCTCCTGAGCGCAACCAAGATGAGTTTGGTTTGACTACTTGGACCCTTGAAGGTCGCGTATCAAACTTGGACCTGGTTTACACCGGTGGTTACTTGGATCGTGAAGTGGATGCTATTGTTGATTACACCCACTACAACAATGGTGGCGGCTACATCACATACTATATGTGTAGCGGTAATATTTATGCGGCTGATGCGACTGTTGAGAAAAACAGCTGTTTTGATCCTACCAAGCAATACGTTGATAGCAGCGACAATGAGCGCACTACCCACGAATTCCGTGTCAGCACAGACGCAGATAACCGCTTAAGATTGCTCGGCGGCGTTTACTTTAATGATGTTGAAACTAAAACTCTCGGTGAGTTCCAGTACTTCGGAGCCGGTGATACTTTCAGCGAGTTTAACCAACTTTATTACGGTAACCCCGATTACCCAGCCTATCAACTTGGCAACGTCACTGTAGATACTGCTGGTACTAATGCCGGTTCTACCCCTCGTGGACCAGGTACAGTTTTCTATAACGACTTTACTCGTACAGAAGAAGAGATCGCCTTTTTTGGTGAGATCTCCTTTGATTTCAACGACAAGTTTACCGCTTCGATCAGTGCGCGTAAGTATGAGCTTGATACCCAGTTGCAGGGTGCATCAAACTTCTCCTTCGGCTGTCGTTACAATGGTGCTGGTTTAGCTAATCCCTCAACTGGAACCGCTGCCGATCAGACTGTTGATCTCTGTACCAGTGAGAAGTTTAGTAATGATGTCACCGCTCGTCTCGAAACCTTGGGTGGCTATGGTGCCAATCCAGATGATGCCGCTTTCCTTGCTCAGACGAGTCCTTCTGGTGAGAAAGATATGTTCCGTGGTGGTGGTAGCAATGCTGCAACTCTCGCGGCAATTAAGAGTGGCAAGTTAGATATTAGCGACCTTAATGCGGATGGCTCTACTACCGAGAAAGACACTATTATCAAGTTCTCTATGAACTATCACTTGACTGACGATATTATGCTCTACGGTGTTTACTCTGAGGGCTACCGTCCAGCCACTCAGAACCGAAATGCAGGTCGTTTGTCTGCAAATCAGTCTGGTGTCTATGAAGGTTACGTAGTGCCAGCTGTAGCTGTTACTGATACGTTGGAGAATATCGAATTTGGTATGAAAGGTACCTTCTTGGATAATACGCTGCGCTTTAACGCCACTTACTATCAGGCGGATATTGAAAATCTTCAGGTATCTCGTTTCGATCCATCCAATGTTGCGTTCTTAGTCTTTATGGAGAACGTTGGTGATGCTGAGTCTTCAGGCTTAGACGCTGATTTCCAGTGGGCAGCTTCAGATCAGCTGACTATTACAGGTGCGTTTAGCTTCTTGAGCACTGAGATTACTCGAGTGAATGATCAGCTTCAGGGGATTGCAGTTCCTGTAGGCTCTGATCTGCCATTGTCTTCGGACTTCTCTGGTAACCTGCGTGCTCGCTACGACTTCAGAATGGATAATATTGGCGCCGACGCATTTGTCGCAGCTTCTATGACCTACCGTGGTGAGACTCTTGCGGGTATCGTTGGTAGTGCGGCATTTATGGACGACACTGGTTTGTTGGCCTACGGCGCAGCATCTGGCATCGATCTGAACAATGAAGGCGGTAACTTCGGTACAGCTCTGGATTCAACTGGTGCAGTTCCGTTGAACACCCGTTTTGTCAATGAAGCCACTACTACGTTGAACGCTAGCATGGGTATTTCTAAAGATAGCTGGAATGCAGAAATCTTTGTTAATAACATCACTAGTGAAGAGGGTGCCATGGCTCAGACAGCCGGTAAGTTCTCTGCCGAGCAAAGTGTTATGCGCCCACGTACTATGGGCATGCGCTTCTCGTATAACTTTCAATAAGTAATAGCAATTGTTAGACTCTAAAGGGCGAACTTCGGTTCGCCCTTTTTTTTAATCCCGAGAAAACACTATGACTCAAGCACTACCAAAAACAGCTGTGGATATAGATCAGGCACAGAGATTACTGGGAGCAGGAAAGCTTGAGGAAGCACAAAAGCTGATTGATAGTGTTCTTGTAGAAAGTCCGGATAACACTGATGCACTCTATACCTTTGCCGTAATTCAGCGACTTAGAAAGCAGCATCTAGACGCGCTAAAAACCCTAGACCAAGTATTGCAACAACAACCCAATTTAGCGCGAGCCTATCAGGAGCGCGCCCTTAACGAACTGTCGTTAAATAATCCTATGCCTGCGGGCAAGGCCCTAGAGGCCGCAGTTGCCCTAGATCCCTCTCTATTAAAAAGCTGGTCACTGCTGGTGCCACTGTATAGAGCCAGTGGCAGTAGCAAGGTGCGACAGGCCCAGGAGCAGGTCGACTTCCTAAATACTCTGCCCAAGGAGCTTTTAGCGGCGATTAGCTATCTGTCGGCTGATCGTTTGCTGGAGGCAGAGCAAGTCTGC
>JAFMBU010000003.1 GCA_017858295.1 Porticoccaceae bacterium
TCGCAATTCTCTACTTGCTATTTTTTACTAGCTTTGGGCAAACAGTTCACGGCCAATCAACATGCGTCGGACTTCAGAGGTACCGGCACCAATTTCATAGAGCTTGGCGTCTCGCAGTAAGCGCCCTGCAGGGTACTCGTTGGTGTAGCCATTGCCGCCTAGAGCCTGAATGGTTTGCAGGGCCATTTGAGTGGCTTTTTCGGCGGTAAATAGAATCACTGCGGCGGCATCTTTGCGTGAGTCCTGGGCCAGGTCGCAGGCTCTGGCCACCGCATAGAGATAGGCGCGGGAGGCGTTTAGGTCGGTATACATATCCGCGATCTTGCCCTGCATTAATTGGAACTCTCCGATCGCCTGGCCGAACTGGCTGCGCTCGTGAATATAGGGCAGCACTACGTCAAGGCAGGCTTGCATGATACCCACGGGACCGCCGGATAAAACTGTGCGTTCATAGTCGAGGCCGGACATAAGTACGGCGACACCGCGACCTTCGCCGCCGAGAATATTTTCCGCTGGCACTGCGCAGTCTTGAAAGACCAGCTCACAGGTATTGGAACCGCGCATACCGAGCTTGTCGAGTTTCTGGTGGCGGGAAAACCCGGGGGCGTCGCGCTCGACAATAAAGGCGGTGATACCTTTGGAACCGGCGCTGGTATCGGTTTTCGCGTAGATAATATAGGTGTGAGCATCGGGACCATTGGTGATCCACATCTTATTGCCGTTCAGCAGATAGTGATCGCCCTGTTTAGTGGCGCTGAGTTTCATGCTCACGACATCGGACCCGGCATTTGGCTCGCTCATGGCGAGGGCGCCTATATGTTCACCGGAACAGAGCTTGGGTAGGTATTTCTGTTTTTGTTCGGCGTTGCCATTTTTCGCCAGTTGGTTAACGCAGAGGTTGGAGTGAGCGCCATAGGAGAGGCCAACTGAGGCCGAGGCTCTGGAGATCTCTTCCATGGCCACGCAGTGAGCCAGATAACCCATGCCGGAACCGCCGTACTCTTCATCGACAGTAATGCCGAGGAGGCCCATATCACCAAACTTGCGCCACAGGTCCATGGGGAATTCATTGCTCTGGTCGATCTCGGCGGCCCGAGGTGCAATTTCTGTCTGACAGAATTGGAAGACGCTGTCACGGAGCATATCTATATCTTCGCCGAGATTAAAATTTAAACTGGGATAAATGGTGTTCATGGCTTATTGGTTTCCATTGGTTTTAAGGGCATCAATGCAGTCCGCTTCGGCCCGATTGAGGTCTTTTAATAACTTGCTGATATCGTCGAGCTGCTGATTGAGTTTGTTGCGTTGAAGCTGGATCGCATCGATCAATTTTTTCAGCTGGTCGACATTGGTTTTGCCCGGCTCGTACATATCGATAATTTCTCTGGAGTCCTCCAGAGAGAGGCCCAGGCGCTTGCCGCGCAAAATAAGTCGCAGTCGGGTGCGATCCGCCTGAGTGTAAATACGGGTTTGGCCGCTTCGGGTGGGGGAGAGTAGGCCAACATCTTCGTAGTGACGAATGCTGCGGGTGGTGATATTAAACTCTTTTGCCAGTTGCGAAATACTGTATTCGGCGCTGGTGTCAGAGCCTTTGGCAGCTGCTTTTGCCATTGCAAAATCCGATCTAGTGATTAGTCGGAGGGCAGTATAATTATTATCTAACGTTTACGTCAACGTAAACTTAGTGATGGCGGTTTTGCTTGAGCTGTTTTCATATTTGCGAGGAGATTGAGTTGCGGGGAGTTAGTCCAGCTTGTGATCCATTTGATATTGGAACAATTCGGGATTAAATAGCGCGTTGATATAGTCAACTAACTCTTCTTCCTCAGCATTTTGCCGAAAGGAATGTCTTACCAGGCTCAGTAATGGCGTGCCTACCTCGATATCAAGGTGTTTGGCGACAATTGGGCTTGCGGCTATGGCACTGATGATTTGAGTGATGTGGGTAATGTGGATGTCATGGTCGCGAAAAAACTGATATCGCGATTGTTGGGAAAATATATCGTGATTCTCCGGTGCTTGGATACCAATCGTCCAGCTGTCTAAATAAGCAAATTTTCTACCGCCCCGTTCTCGTGTTCTGGCTAAGTGCATCAGAGTGTCACCGCGCTTGAGACCGAACTCTGTGCTGATGGCTTGGGGCGGCTTGACCATGTCGCATTCGAGTACTGTTGAGGTTGAACTTTCGGCCATACTCTCGATCTCTTCGAGCACGCCAATCACTGGTGCGGTAAACGGCTTGGGTGAATATTTGTAAATAATGTGTGTGCCCCTGCCACGGGCTCGCTCAACCAAGTGTTCGGCGGCCAGCTCATTGACTGCGCGTTTGGCAGTAATACGCGACACGTCAAACAGCTCCGCCAGCTCTTGCTCGCCGGGCAGCTTGTCGCCGTGATGTAGGGAGCCATCGAGAATATAGTTTTTGATAAGGCTGTAGAGCTGGTGGTAGAGAGGTGCAGGGAGGGCAGCAGAAATATGGCGGCGCAGGTTACTCGTGAAAAGGGTTGCGCTTGACGTCTTGCTCATTGGGGCTGCCTTGTCGGTTGGCGAATAGTGGCCATAAAATAAGTATGTTGTGGTCTCGCCTATTATTTGGTATAAAAGTATACCTTTTGGGTAAAGGCAGTAGTTTCCTTGAAGGTTATACGATCATTTACACCACAGGTCAATCGTTACAAGGCTGGTATTGCAAAGGCAGTGATAAAAAGTGTCAGTTGTAACCGACCTCGACTATCAGTCTTACCCTATAACCTCAACCAGGAGTTTTTGTGAGTCAGCCTCTTAGCGGTATTCGCGTCCTCGACCTTACCCATATGTTGTCAGGACCCTATGGCAGCATGATCCTCGCTGATCTGGGTGCAGAAACGATCAAGATTGAACCTCTGGCCGGTGAGGGTACACGCAAACTCTTGGCCACAGATCCGAATAACTCTCTCGACGGCATGGGGGCTTACTACATTACCCTGAACCGCAATAAGAAAAGCGTTGCAGTAGACCTCAAGACTGCAGAGGGCTTGGCGCTATTTAAAGATCTGGTCTGCAATGTAGATATTGTTATCAATAATTTTGGTGCCGGGGTGCCTGAGCGGCTGGGTATTGATTACGCGTCTCTAAGCGCGGTGAATCCTCGTATTATCACCTGTACGGTGTCGGGCTTTGGTTCCGATGGCCCGGGCAGCAAACGACCGGCTTTTGATCAGGTGGCTCAAGCTATGGGGGGCGGTATGTCGATTACCGGGCCGAATCAAGAAACCATGGTACGTGCGGGTATCCCGATAGGGGATCTCGGCGGTGGCATGTTTGGCGTGATGGGTATTTTAGCGGCGCTCTATGAACGTGAGCGCAGCGGTCAGGGCCAGCATGTGGATATTTCCATGTTGGATTGCCAGATTTCTATGCTCAACTATATGGCGACCATGCATTTTCTTTCGGCAGAGGATCCCTATCCCATAGGCAACAGTCACTTTGTTCATGTGCCCTACAACACTTTTACCTGCTCAGATGGATCAATCGTGATTGCGGTGATCACCGACAACTTTTGGGTCAATCTCAAGGGCGTAGTTAACTGTGCTGAGTTTGAGAATGCCAAGTACGATACCCAGCCCGGTCGCTGGGAAGACCGTGAGATGATCAATGCTCGACTCAATGAGTTATTGAGCGTTAATAGCTGCGCACATTGGTTGGGGTTATTTGAAGCTCAACGTATTCCCTGTGCTCCGGTCAACAGCCTGAGTCAGGCCCTTGCCGACACCCAGGTATTACACCGCAATATGGTGGTGGATTTAAAGCACCCCAATGGCAACTCGACTAAGGGGCCGGGCAATCCGATTAAGCTATCCCGCAGCAGTGATGAGGTGTTTACTGCGGCGCCTACCCTGGGGCAACACACAGATGAAGTTATGACCCAATTGCTCAATTTGAGCGTAGAACAAATTCAACAGATGAAAGACCAGGGGATTATTAAATAATGTCGGAATCAGTTTTTATCACCGATGTTGGGCCACGAGATGGTTTGCAGAATCAGCCAAAAGTTCTCTCCATAGATGAGCGCCTCCAGCTGGTGCGTGCCATTGCCGCTGCAGGCGTGCCGCAAATTGAGGTTGGCAGTTTTGTTTCACCCAAGGCAGTTCCAGCTATGGCTGGCACAGATCAGGTCTTGGCCGCGCTAGAGGCGCCTGAGTTTGCCACGCCAACCATTGCGCTTATTCCCAATATGAAAGGCTATGAATTAGCCCGCGCCGCCGGTGCCAAAACAGTCACCATGGTGCTCTATGCCAGCGACGGTATGGCGCAAAAGAATGCCGCCATGAGCATGCTTGAAACTGAAGCGGTTACTCTGGATATTCTCAAATTAGCCAAGCAAGATGGCATAGAGGTGATAGCCACCATCGCCGTGTCCTTTGAATGTCCATTTGATGGGCCCACAGATCCCGCCTTGGTACAAACTATAGTGGCAAAGTTTCTTGACGCTGGTGCAGATCAGCTGGTTTTGGCAGATACTATTGGCGCTGCCCATCCACAGCAGGTGCGAGAATTGACTGCTGCACTGGTTGCGACACATGGGTCAGCGCAGCTCGGCTGTCACTTCCACGATACCAGAGCCATGGGTCTGGCCAATGTCTATGCTGCGGTCGAGTCGGGTATTCGACGTTTCGACAGTTCCATTGCTGGGTTGGGTGGCTGCCCTTTCGCTCCAGGAGCATCGGGTAATGTGGCCACCGATGATATAGCGATGATGTTGCAGCAGATGGGTTTTGACACCGGAATTGATTTAGATACACTGATGGAGGCGTCGGATTTGGCCGAGACATTAACGGGCACCGCGCCTGGTGGAAGATCCAAGGCTTGGTTGAAGGGTTATTTGGCAAAGCAAGAGAGATAAAAAGCAAGCCAGTAAATAGCGACCTTGAGAAATAGATAGCCAGTAACTCAAGATTATAAAAATAAGATTAGAACAATAAAAATCATAAAAAATGCTCGGAGACAGAGATGAGTTATAGGTTAGGGGTAGATGTAGGGGGAACGTTCACAGACCTTCTGTTGATCAATGAAGGGACCGGGGAAACCCATACTGCCAAAGTGCCGTCCACACCGGAGGATTCCTCTATAGGTGTACTCAATGGTATTGCCCGTATCTGCGACGAGTCTGGGGTTAATCCAGCTGAGATTAGCCGGGTGATGCACGGAACCACTGTAGCAACCAACGCGGTGCTGACTGGACGCGGTGCAAAAGTCGGTCTGGTAACTACTGCGGGCTATGAAGACACTTTGCAGGTAGCACGATCCTTCTGCCCTGGCGGTCTGGGTGGTTGGGTAAGCTTTGTGAAAAAGCCCTTATTAGCCCCTCTCGAATTAACCATTGGTGCCCATGAGCGTATGAGTGCTGATGGCGAGGTGGTTAGAGCACTGGATGAAGACCAACTCCGTGCCGATCTGACAACACTGCATGCCACAGGTGAGGTGGAAGCCTTAACCATCTGTTTTATCAATGCCTATATCAATGGTGCCAATGAACAGCGCGCCAGTGAAATTGCCGCTGAAATCTTTACCGATACGCCAATTTCTATCTCCAGCGATGTAGTGCCGGAGATGCAGGAATATGAGCGCACCGAAACCACTGTAGTGAATTCCTATGTGCGTCCTGAAGTGGCTAGCTATGTGAGTAACTTGCAGGCAGCTCTGGACGACAAGATGGGTCCAGATACTCAGCTGTCGATTCTGCGTTCCGACGGCGGTCTGGCCTCGGCCCGCGCCTCGGCAGAGTCGCCGGTGAATATGCTGATGTCGGGTCCCGCTGGAGGTGTCTCTGGAGCGATCTACTTCTGTAGCCGCGCCGGATATGACAATATTTTGACCTGCGATATGGGTGGTACCTCCACTGATGTGGCCCTCATTCAAAACTCTCGGGCTCGTGTACGTCGCGAGACCATTGTTGCTGATGTCCGCGTTCGCGCTCCTTCAGTGGATGTGCGCACAGTGGGTGCCGGTGGTGGTTCTATTGCCTTTGTTCCAGAGCTGACCAAAGCGCTGCGTGTAGGTCCTGAGTCTGCAGGTGCAGTGCCCGGTCCCGCTTGCTATATGAAAGGCGGCGTTCAGCCCACTGTGTGCGATGCCAATGTGGTGCTCGGCTATCTGCCTTCAGATGTGCAGCTGGGCGGCAAAATGGAGATTAATCGCGAAGCCTCTGTGGCGGCAGTGCAGTCGGTTGCCGATGCCATGGGTATTGACCTGATGGCTGCGGCTGAGGGCATTATTAAGATTGCCAATGAATCCATGTTTGGTGCATTGCGCCTAGTGTCAGTGGAGCAGGGTTACGATCCCCGTGACTTTGCCCTAGTCGGCTTCGGCGGTGCAGGTCCGCTGCATGCCAATGCTCTGGGTGTACTGACCGATGCTTGGCCAGTAATTATCCCACCTGGTCCCGGTGTGCTCTGTGCCTATGGTGACGCCACTACTCAGGTCCAGGATGAAGCGGCGCGAACCTATCTGACCATGGCCGGTGATCTAACTGATGAGCAATTGACTGCGGATCTGATGGAGTTGCAGGTAAGGGCTGGGGATGCATTGCTAAAAGACAATATTCCCGCCTCGGAACATGAGATTTCCTATCAGGCAGATCTGCGTTATGCGGGACAGGCTTTCCAGATCACTATCGACTTTACTGAAGCCGAGCTCAAAGAGAAGGGCGTTGCTCTGCTAACCGGCCAGTTCGATGCTGAGCACGAGCAGCTATTTACCTTTAAGTTGGATGATGGTCACGAGATCTTAATGATTCGTGCCCTGGCTAAGGCCAAGGCCAAAGCCATTGCCGAGCGTCAAATTGGTCAGACTGGTATGAGTCTTGAAGAGTGCAAGATTGCCAGCAGCCGTTTCTATTACGAGGGGGATTGGTACGACTCCACTATCTACGATCGCAATAAGCTCAGTACTGGATTAGAAGTCTCAGGCCCGGCGATTGTCGGGGAGATGGACTCCACTACCGTAGTGTTGCCGGGCTATGTTGCCACGGTAGATAGAGTTGGCAATTTACTTATTAATCCACAGGGGAGTAATTAATCATGAGCGCAAGACTATTAGAAACTAACCATGATCCCCTAAAGCGTATTGATGTAGATGGTGTCACCGTCGATATTATTGAGAATGCACTGCGCAATGCCCGTGAAGAGATGGACGCAGTGCTATTTAGAACGGCCATGTCTCCCGGTATCCGTGAGCAGGGTGACTGCTTCCCGATGATTGCCAACAAAGAAGGCAAGATGGTTGTCGGGCAGTTCGGTTCATTTATCGGGCCTTTTTTAGAAGCTTATGATGAAGAGATCGAAGAGGGGGATATTATCCTCACCAATGATCCCTATATGTGTAATGCGGCAGTCTCCCACCTGCCGGATTGGGTGGTGTTGGTGCCAATCTTTAAAGATGGTCGCCATATTGCTTGGTCGGCGATGTTTGGTCATATGTCGGACAACGGCGGTATGGTGCCGGGGTCGATTCCCATTCAGGCGACCACGATCTTCCAGGAAGGTATTCGTATTCCCCCCACCAAGCTCTACAAAAAAGGCGTGTTACAGGCGGATCTTCTGGAATTGATTTTGCACAATGTGCGCACCCCCCAGTGGAACCGTTTCGATCTCAACGCATTGGTGGCAGCCTGCAATACTGCGGCCAAGCGCTGTGTGGAACTGGCCATTCGCTTTGGTGACGATGTGTTGTTCTCCACCATGGATATTATGTTGCAGCGCAACTATGAAGCCATGAAACATATTATCGGTATGTTTATTCCTGAAGAGCCCCGCGAGTTTGAAGATTATATCTGCGATGACGGCATGGGCATGGGTCCCTACAAAATTAAATGCACCATGTGGCGTGAGGGGGAGAAGGCGATCTTTGATTTTGCCGGCACTGATCCTCAGGCGCAAAGCTCAGTGAACTTCTTCTTGAACGAAGATATGTTCAAAATGTTCTTCGGCTCTTTCACGATCAATGTAGTGGATCCACAGATTGTGTTTAACGACGGCTTCTATGATCTGGTGGATGTGCGTATTCCTCAGGGCACGTTGTTAAAGCCCAATTATCCTGCGGCACTGTCTGGCAGAACCCATGCTCTGGGGCGTATCTTTGATGTGCTGGGTGCTCTGTTGGGTATGGGTGCACCAGAGATGATGCTCAATGCCGCTGGCTTCTCGGATTCGCCTCACCTGTTTTTCTCTGGCTACGACAGCCGTGAAGGCAAGGGCAATGAGTGGTTCCAGCTGTTCCAGATTGGTTTCGGCGGTGTTCCCGGTCGCCCGGTGGGGGATGGGCCCGACGGTCACAGTCTCTGGCCAGGCTTTACCAATGTACCTAATGAATTTATCGAGTCCTATTTCCCGCTGCGTATCGAGCGCTATGAAACCATTCCAGATTCTGGGGGTGCAGGTTTGCACCGTGGCGGCAATGGCTTGAGTGTTGCCTATAGGTTCCTCTGTGATGGCGATATAGGCATTCACGATGATCGCTGGCTGACCTATCCCTGGGGTGTGCTCGGGGGTGAAACCGGACTGCGCTCCACCAAGAAATTGGTCCGTGCCGATGGCTCTGAAGAGTCCCTGCCGGCCAAGGTGGAAGGCATCAAGGTGAAGACCGGCGATGTGCTCTATTTCAACACCTGGGGCGGCGGTGGCTGGGGTGACCCATTTGCCCGCGATCCAGAATTGGTGCGCCAGGATGTGGCCCGTAGACTGGTTTCTGTCGAAGGTGCCAAGCGTTATGGCGTAGTGATGTCGGCTGATAAGACGGTTGATCAGGCTGCGACAGAGGTTTTGCGTGCACAGTTGATTGCGGCGCGGGGGGATAATAGTGCGTTATTTAACTTCGGTGGCGACCTGGAAGATATTCGCGGGCGCTGCGAAGCGGAAACTCACTTGCCAGCGCCAGTGAAGCCTACGTTTGTTGGGGCAAAGTAAATTATTTAAACGCGGTAAAAACAACAAAAATAAAAGTAAAACAAATATTAAAACAAACATTAAAACATTAGAAAAAAACCATAAAAGTAAATGAGGGGAAAAATCATGAAACCAATTAACAGTAGGAATGTTATGGCAATGGCAATTATGGCCAGCCTAGCAACCACCTCGGTGGCCGAAATTACTATTGAAGAGGTTGTTGTATCGGCGCGTAAGCGTGCGGAAAATCTTCAAGAAGTACCTATAGCAGTAACCGCTTTTACCGAGGCTCAAATTGAGAGTGCCGGCATTCAGCGTCCAGCTGACTTTATTAGTCTAATGCCCAATGTGACCATGGTTGACTCCGCTAACGTGGGTGATACGCAGGTCAGTATTCGCGGTATTGTTTCAACCCGTGATGCAGAATCTACCTTTGCCTACGTGGTCGACGGTGTGCTGGTAACCAATCCTAACGGCTTTAACGAAGAACTCATGGATGTGAGTCAGATTGAAGTGCTTAAAGGCCCTCAGGGCGCACTCTACGGCCGTAACGCGGTGGCTGGTGCGATTATTGTCACCACCAACCGCCCCGATGAAGAGTTTGAAGGCAAGATGAAAGTCGGTGCCGGTAATAATGGCTCTAAGAATGCCAGCTTAACCCTAAGTGGTGGTTTGGCTGAAGGTGTTCTGGGTCGTGTCAGTGTCAGTCAACGTGAGACCGATGGTCATTACAGTAATTCATTTACGGGCGCTAAGTCTGTTGATTTTATGGAAGACACTACGGTTCGCGGTCGTTTGATCTGGGACGTTAATGAAGAGTTGTCCTTTGATGTCCGCGCAGGTATGAGCGAAGTAAGCGGCGGCGCGATTAACTTTAATGCGGTGTTTGCACTGCCTGCATTTGCCAATGATTTTGGTCTTGGGCCAACATTCTTTGCCGACGTTAATGATCAAGAGTTTATTTTCTCCAATAATGTTCCCGGTGAGAATGAGCAAGAGACCTCGGAGTTTTCAGTTAAGGCGGATTGGGATCGCGATGGTGTCGATGTCAGCTTGGTGCTTAGCTACAGTGATCTGGAAGAGTATTTGCTGTCCGATGGCACCAGTGCCACATTTTATGGTTATGAATTAACCGATGCCTGTCAGGCCGATCGGGCCACATTAAATAATATGCCTGTCGAAATTGGCGGTGCTGGACGATCTGACTTGTTTGGTGAATTCTTCGCTCCATTCGGCGTGTTCCCGTCGGGTATAGAGCAAGAATTTACCGGTATCTATGGTCCCTATACCCCGACAGCCTGTGATGGCTATCAGTATCAGGAACGCAATCAATCCGATACCAGCTTAGAACTTCGTCTGACCTCAGATGATGATGCTGAAATCAGCTGGATTGCCGGTGTCTATGCCGCTGAGATCGAGCGTGAAGTTGTAGTTTCCTATGGTGCTGATACGGGCAACGGTTTCTTGCGCCAGGGTTACGTAGGTCCAACAGGCCCTAATCCAACCGACCTAATGTTCAGTGATCAGTTTGATACCTCGGTAATGGCGGTATTTGGCCAGCTTGAGTTTGATATAACAGACGATATGGAAGTGGCTTTTGCTGCCCGTTATGATCGCGAAGAGCGCGATGTCAGAAACCAAGTGCCCAATGAAGTGGGTTCAGGGTTGAACGGCAATTCTACTGGCTCTATTAACCCTGCATTTGCTGCGAACCCAGATGGTATTCCCAATCGAAGTGCTACCTTTAGCCATTTTCAGCCTAAGGTTACCTGGAGCTGGAATGCTGCTGAAGACATAAACGTCTATGCAAGCTGGGGTGTAGGTTTCCGCAGTGGTGGCTTTAACTCCATTGGCAGCGAGGCACTGATCGATCTCTGGTACAACAATGATGGCGATGGCACTAACCCCGGTGCTCTGGTGGATGGCAAGCTGTCAGTAAAAGATGAGTATGACAAAGAAGTGTCTACCAGCATTGAGTTTGGTAGCAAGATGGAGTTCTTTGATAACCGCTTGCGGGTCAATGCATCGGTCTTTTCTACTGATGTTGACGACAACCAGTTCTTTGAGTTCTATGCTGGCCCATTTGGCTTGATGCGCGTGGTAACCACCATTGAAGAGCTGCAGATCCAAGGCTTTGAAATGGACTTTAACGCTGTGCTCACAGAGAATCTCTCAATGTTTGGTGGTATGGGTATTCTCGACAGTGAAATCAAGCGCAACAATCACCGTCCAGCAACTGTTGGCAATGAGGCTCCCCAGGCGCCAGATCGTACTTATAACTTAGGTGCGCAGTTTGAAACCGAAGTGAGTTCCGGTGTTAACCTGACGGCACGTCTGGATTGGCAGTATGTTGGTGAGATGGCGTTCCACACCCTGCAGGGCGAGGCTACGCCGAGTATCTGGCAGGTATTCTATCCTGGTGCCACTATTACTCAGGACTTCAGCAAGGCCAAGCGCGATGCCTACGACACACTCAATGCACGTATCTCTCTGGATGGTGAGAATTGGGGCGTAACTCTTTGGGGCCGCAACATTGCCGATGAAAAGTATCTGGAAGAGATCATTCCAGCGCCCGAATTTGGTGGCTCATTTGTCCACCCAGGTGCTAAAGACTCTTACGGTATTGACTTTAACTACCGTTTCTAAAATAGCGTAGTATCAATAGCGGGCTCTGCTCCTTGTTAGGGGAAGTGGAGTCCGCTTTTTTACGACTAAAAAATACTGGTGAGAATGGCTATGCCCCCGAATAATCTGCAGCAAAATCCTCTCGGCCTGACGCCTAAGCCGGCCCTGCTATTGGTGGATATGATTAATGGCTTTACCGATCCGGCCTGTGCTCTTGGAACCGCCTGTCCTGAGGTGGTTGCGGCAAATGTGCAATTGCTCGAGGCATTTAGAGCTCTGGGTCTGCCGGTGTTTTTCACCACGGTGGTTTACCACAGCGAACAGCAAGCCGAGGTATTTCGGCGGAAGGTGCCGGCGTTAAATGTCTTGCAGCCAAATAGTCACTGGGTAAAAGTTGATTCGGCGTTAGAGCCACTTGAGGGCGAGCCGGTGATAGAGAAACAGTGGGCCAGTGCTTTTTTTGCGACGGATCTAGATCAGCAGTTATCTGCGCTAGGTGTGGATTCCATCGTTGTCACAGGTTTAACCACCAGTGGCTGTGTGCGCGCCTCTGCGGTGGATGGGTTGCAGAATGATTATCAGGTAGTGATTGCCGAAGAGGCTGTGGGGGATAGAAACCCTGAGGCGCACCGCGCTAATCTATTTGATCTAAATGCTAAGTACGCTGACGTGCTGCCGCTTGCGCAGGTGCTGAGTCAGTTAACAGCACTCTGTGGTGACAGGGGTTAAGCCGGGCGCGAAAAGCGTGTGCTTAGGAGCGTGTGCTTAGGAACGTGTATTTAAGAGCATGTATTTAAGAGCGTCTATTTAAGAGCTGCGTACTTACCGCGATTAAAGATCAGTGGCTCTAGCCCATTGTCTCTAAATTCAATCACCCGGCCGACCAAAATAATGTGGTCGCCGCCTTCATATTGGTTCTCAATCTGACATTCAAAGCAGGCGCTGTAGTGGGGCAGAATAGGCACGCCCGCTAAGCCTTCAGTGCATGCCAAATCGGCAAACTTATCCGCACCGCTTTTAGCAAACAGATTAGACGTAGCCTCTTGATCTGCGGCGAGTACGTGGATGGCAAAAGACTCTGCGCCGATAAAGTCATCAAAACAGTTGGATTCGCGTGCGACACTCCAGAGCACCAGCGCTGGATCCAGCGAGACCGAGTTAAAGCTATTGGCGGTCATACCAACTTTTTGGCCATCTTTGCCCAGGGCAGTAATTACGGTGATACCGGTGGCGAAACTACCCAGTGCATTGCGGAAATCCAGAGCTTGCTGTTTTTTATCAGACTGTTTTTGATCAGACATAGGTTCTTATTGAATTCTTATATTAGGTTATCGGTGAAACGTTGCCAGGGTCGGTTTAAGAGGCCAGCAACGGAGCGCGCTTCAATTAATCGCGCATGATCCGTTGCCTGTCCCTTTGTTGCAAGGATTATCGCTGGTTTTTTATTACATCGCAGCGGCGAGACGAGTGCCCTGATTAATAGCGCGCTTTGCATCCAATTCTGAGGCCAGATCGGCGCCGCCGATTAGGTGATGAGGAATAGTTAGCCCCTCGACCAGATCGCGCAAGGGATCCTGTCCGGCACAGATAATAATCGTGTCCACATCCAATACTTTCGGCTCGTCGCCCACGGTGAGGTGCAGTCCCTGATCATCAATTTTCTGATAGTCACAGCTTGGCATTAGACGCACACCCTTCATTTGCAAGCCGGCACGATGTATCCAACCAGTGGTTTTACCCAGACCTGAGCCCACTCTGGTGCTCTTGCGCTGGAGTAGGTAAACCTCGCGCGGGGAGGGCTCTGGTTGAGCTGTAACTCCTTCGATTCCTGAGCGTGAGCCAAAGGTCATATCAATTCCCCACTCTTTCATAAAGGCGGGAATATTCTGGCTGGTAGCTTCGCCGCTGTGGGTAATGTACTCGGCTGTATCAAAACCAATGCCGCCGGCACCGATAATCGCAACCTTGTTGCCAACGTGCTTTTTAGCACCAATCACATCAAGGTAGTTGAGTACCTTGGGGTGATCTATGCCTTCAATGTCAGGCATTCTAGGCGCGATGCCAGTGGCAATGACCACTTCATCAAAGCCACCGTTGTTGAGCTGCTCTGCGGTAACTCGAGTGTTGAGTTGTAGGTCGACACCGGTGAGCTCGATCTGCTTGCCGTAGTAGCGCAGAGTTTCATAAAACTCTTCTTTGCCGGGAATCTGCTTGGCAATATTAAACTGGCCGCCAATTTCGCTGGCAGAGTCAAACAAGGTCACGCTGTGGCCTCTAGATGCAGCGATAGTGGCTGCTGAGAGCCCAGCTGGGCCAGCGCCGACAACAGCAATGTTCTTCACTGCGGTGGTGGGGTTGATATGCAATTCGGTTTCATGACAGGCCCGGGGGTTAACCAGACAGCTGGTCATCTGACCACCAAACACATGGTCAAGACAAGCTTGGTTACAGCCGATGCAGGTATTGATCTCATCGGCGCGGTTTTCGACGGCTTTGATCACAAAGTCAGGATCAGCCAAAAAGGGACGCGCCATGGAGATCATATCGGCATCGCCGCGCTCCAATACTTCTTCCGCCATTTCCGGAGTGTTAATACGGTTAGAGGTGATTACCGGCACTGAGAGCTCTTTTCTAAAGTGGGCGGTGACCCAGGTAAAGGCTGCGCGGGGTACTTTGGTAGCAATAGTAGGAATCTTGGCTTCATGCCAGCCGATACCTGTATTGATAATCGTGGCGCCAGCTTCTTCTACTGCTTTGCCCAGCTGAATCACTTCTTCAGATGTGCTGCCACCCTCAACCAGGTCGAGCATCGACAGGCGGAAAATAATAATAAAGTGCTCGCCGACGGCCTCACGCACTCGGCGCACTACTTCAATTGGCAGGCGTATGCGGTTCTCATAGCTGCCACCCCAGTCGTCGTCGCGCTGGTTGGTCCGTGCAGCGATAAACTGATTCAGGAAGTAGCCTTCCGAGCCCATAATCTCAACGCCGTCATAACCGGCTTTCTGGGCCTGTACTGAGGTGAAGACAAAGTCATCGATCTGCTTGTGAATGCCTTCTTCATCGAGGGCGCGGGGTGTGAAGGGGTTGATCGCAGATTTGATCGCCGAAGGGGCGACCTGATCCGGCGAATAAGCATAGCGACCGGTATGCAAAATCTGCATGCAGATCTTGCCGTCGTGCTCGTGTACGGCATCGGTAATCAGTTTATGGCCAGCAATATCGTCATCGGTCTCGAGTTTCTTGGTGTTGGGGTGAGTGCCACCCTCAGAGTTGGGGCCAATACCACCGGTAACAATTAAACCAACACCGCCTTTGGCGCGTTCGCCAAAATAGGCCGCCATACGCTCATAGCCATCAGCTGCTTCTTCCAATCCAGTGTGCATGGAGCCCATCAGGACGCGGTTTTTTAATCTGGTAAAGCCCAGATCCAATGGTTCGAGAAGCTTGGGGTAGGTGCTGTGGGACATGATTGACTCCGATTTGTCATTATTATTGTAATTTCTGTATGCCGTCGCCGATGGCCCTTAAAAGAGCCGGGCAGCAATCGACATGGCTTTGATGCCATTAAAGCGGTTTTTCTGCGCTTTGCTTGATCTGTGTAAAGAGACTAATGATGCATTTTGACACTGTCAAGATGTATTGCTACATTGCCTCCCATGAGACCAAGCCAATCACAAAAATCTATTCGTCCAAGCTATCATCACGGTGATCTGCGTCAGACACTGCTGCGTTCGGCAAAACAACTGATTGCCGAAGCTGGGATCGAGAATCTATCTCTGCGTCGACTTGCGGAAAGGGCAGGGGTTTCGCGCACTGCCCCCTATCATCATTTCTCGGATAAGAACGATTTGCTCTGCGCCATAGCCGCAGAAGGCTTTCGCCGTCGGCATCAGACCGCTGCGGCAGAATTTGATAACAAAGCGAAAAGCATGCTGGAAAAGTTTCACGTCTACATGAATAGCTATGTTCAGTTTGCTGTGGACAATCCTGAAGAGTATGAGTTGATGTTTGGGCGCAGTATCTGGAAGCAGCAGAACAGCACTGAAGAGCTGCGCGCCGTCGCCTACCCTTGCTTTCAGCATCAGGTTGATATGATCCGCTGCTGGCAGAGTTGTGGGGTTATATCCGGAGATAATGCCCTGCGCAGTGCTCAGGTCATCTGGGGTGCGCTCCATGGTATTGCCAAATTATTTATCGATGGTATCTACACCGACACAGCTAAAATTGAAGAAGTGACGCAATGTGCAATTGATATGTTTATTGCTAAAACTATCTAATAATTCACTTCATATTACCTTCTTAACCTGTTGTTTTTATATTTATTTTATTGCTAAAGATTTCCTGTTTTGACGTCTCTGTCAAACGCCTTATTTGATAGTGACTTTTGCTAGACATAAATCTTGGCAAAAGACAGGTTTATTTTTTGACTTTCGAAAAAATGAGAACTACGTTTACTTAGCCTGTTAAGCAGTTTTAAAAGTTAGTTTCAAAATGTGGATTTGGTCGCATTGACCCCTGAATTGGTTGTTCTGGATATGGGGTATTTATGCGAGGTGTAATTAGGAGTTATAAGGAGTTTTAGCTATGAATAAGAGTTTTGTGAAATTACTGCAATTATGCGCAGGCGTGTTAATGCTATCTACTGCCAGTTTATCAATGGCAGCAACTTGGGATTATGATTTTGATGGTGACGAAAATGAGCGTGGAGGGCAGCCGTTAAACTTTGGTGATCTCAATGTTAGAGGTTATACCGATGGCGCAGGGAGTTATGCTTATTTGGATTCAGGCTACTTGGCCGGTCTTGGTGTATGCGATGGGCCAATTCTTTCTGGTACCACAGGCACTGATAATAAGTGTAAGACCGTTACTGGCCCCAATCTTGGAGCTTCGGACGACAACTTACAGTTAGGTGAAATGCTTGAGTTTGTATTTGACACCAAAAAGCAGATTGAGGTGGGTATAAATGGTCCTCACATTTCTGCCGATGGCAAGAATGTTTTAATTTGGACTGATGTAGGTGCTTGGGATCTGCTTACTGTGGCTGCCGGCAAAATCACTCTTGGAGTCCAGCATATTGGTTTGACGACATTGAAGATATTTGGTCAGGGAGTATTTGGTGGTGGTCAGTATGGTCGAACTACAACCGATTTGTATGTCGCTGGTATCAATGAAGTGCCTATTCCTGCAGCGGCCTGGCTGTTTGGCTCGGCTTTGTTAGGTCTAGCTGGACTGCGTCGCCGCAAGATTGCAGCCTAGGTTCCAAAGTCTAGCTTGATGCAATAGCGCTGTAATAAAGACTCGATCGGACCTTAAGTGACGAGTTGCAGCAAAAAAAACCCCGGTTCTCACCGGGGTTTTTTGTTTTTAGCCTTAGCTACTTGCTAGTGTTTGCTAGCTTGTGAATAGGGCTCTTAATTGTCCATCTTACTCATGGCGTCAGAGAGGTCGCTCTCTGCATCGCTGGCCATATCTTCCATTATTTGGTCAACGCTGTCAGAGGCTTCGTCTACGCTATCTTCGATGATGTTTATGGCATCATCCGCCGCATTTTCAATAGT
Organism: Porticoccaceae bacterium; assembly: GCA_017858295.1. Classification (GTDB taxonomy): domain Bacteria; phylum Pseudomonadota; class Gammaproteobacteria; order Pseudomonadales; family Porticoccaceae; genus HTCC2207. The sequence goes on from JAFMBU010000003.1 coordinate 17,108, forward strand.
ATCGGACATTGTTGCTTCTTCTACAGCCGGAACTGTTCCCTCCTCGGGTGAGTTTTGGTTATCACATGCGCTCAGGCCCAAGGTAGCCAATGTGGCAATTAGCAAAACATGGTGTTTCTTCATATCTCTACTCCTTCCTAGGTTATTTGAATAATGTGTTTTTTCTCATCAAGCATAGTTCAGGGCAGCTCTAAATGGCGGCGAATGCAGTGAAAATATTATTACCTGGGTCAATCGGATGGCGTTTTACCCAGTCCAGTAACAATAAGGCTATTTTTTACTCCTTTATCAGCGCTTACCGGTTGCTGATTGCCAATCGCTGTGGCAAACTTCACGCCGCTTTTAGAGGGGTATTTGAGCAGTAGAAAAGACCCCGAAAACTACCTACTACTAAAAGTTCTTTTTAATGCGAGAGTGGCGGAATTGGTAGACGCGCTGGATTTAGGTTCCAGTGGGGCAACCCGTGCGAGTTCGAGTCTCGCCTTTCGTACCAAATTTACCCAGTATCATCGTGAGGAAAATCCATGCAGGTTTCCATCGAGTCTAGCACTGGTCTTGAGCGTCAACTTAAGATTGGTGTCCCTGCCGACCGTATAGAGAGTGAAGTCGCTCAGCGTCTTCAGAAAGCCACTAAAACAGTTAACATTAAAGGTTTTCGTAAGGGCAAAGTGCCTCTCAAAGTGGTCAAGCAGCAGTTTGGCAAAGGTGTGCGCCAGGAAGTTGTCGGCGAAATCGTCAACTCCAGCTTCTACGAAGCCATTGCTCAAGAAAAACTGCAGCCAGTAGGACAGCCGCGAATCGATGATATAAAAGACAGCGAAGGTCAGGATCTAGAATTCTTGGCAGTTTTCGAAGTCTATCCAGAAATTGCATTGGCTGACTTGAGTAAAGTGTCCATCACTCGCCCAGTAACAGAGCTGAGCGATGCCGATTTGGATAAGATGATCGATGTACTGCGTGATCAGCAAGCCAAGTTCGAAGCTTCAGACCAGCCTGCAGTTGATGGCGATCAGCTCAATATCGACTATGTGGGCACCAAGGGCGGAGAAGAGTTCGCTGGTGGCAAAGCTGAAGGTCAAGATCTAATTCTGGGTTCAAACAGCATGATTCCTGGCTTTGAAGACGCTCTTATCGGCGCCAGTGCCGGTGATGAGAAAGTCCTCAAGCTGAAGTTTCCGAAAGATTATCACGCTGAAGAGCTCAAGGGTGCCAAAGTTGAATTCGCCGTTGTGGTTAATTCCGTGTCCTCTAAACAGCTCCCAGAGATGAATGATGAGTTCTTTAAGCTCTACGGCGTCGATGCGGGCGGTGAAGAGAAGTTCCGTGAAGATGTCATGAACAATATGGAGCGTGAATTGCGCAATGCGGTTCGCAGCAAGGTTAAAAACCGTGTTATGAATCAGCTGTTTGACCTCAATAAGGTCGAGTTGCCAGCTGTGTTGGTCGACAATGAGATTACTCAGCTCAAGCAGCAGATGGTGCAGCAGTTTGGCGGTGGTCAGCAAATCGACTTAAGCATGCTTCCGGATGATATGTTCCGTGAAAAGGCCGAGCGCCGCGCGTCCTTAGGTGTAATCGTCTCTGAAATTGTTAAAGTTGAAGAGCTTACTCCCGATGAAGATAGTGTCCGTGAAAGAATCAACGAGATCGCTTCAACTTATGAGCAGCCTAAGGAAGTTGTCGACTACTATTATAGCCAGCAGCAGCTTCTTAGCTCTGTAGAAGCTGTGGTTTTGGAAGATCAGGTGACTGAATTGGTGTTGTCTAAGGCGCAAGTTGCCGACGAGACATGCTCCTACGAAGATGCTGTTAAGCCTGATCCTGAGCCAGGTGCGTAACCTGCCTGTTGCACGGAAACAGACTATAGTTATATTAATCTCGGGCACTAGGATCTGAGTGCCCGATTCACTGCGTATAGAACAGCATACGCAGTGAAGAATGATAACGATAATAGCGAGGAAGCGATGAATTTTCAGCAACCCAATGCCGGGCACATGCACGACGTTCAAGCCAGTGGTCTAGTGCCAATGGTAGTAGAGCAAACCTCACGTGGTGAGAGAGCCTACGACATTTACTCTAGACTGTTAAAAGAGCGCGTGATCTTCTTGGTTGGTCAGGTTGAAGATCATATGGCCAACTTGATTGTTGCACAGATGCTGTTCTTGGAATCTGAAAATCCCGATAAAGATATTCACCTCTACATCAATTCCCCAGGTGGTTCTGTGACTGCTGGCATGTCGATCTACGACACCATGCAGTTTATCAAACCCAACGTCAGTACAATGTGCATAGGCCAAGCCGCAAGCATGGGTGCTTTCCTGCTCGCTGCTGGCGCAGAGGGCAAGCGCTACTGTCTACCAAACTCGCGCACTATGATTCACCAGCCAAGTGGCGGTGCTCAGGGTCAGGCAACTGATATCCATATTCAGTCTCAGGAAATCCTTAAGATAAAGGCCCGTCTCAACGACTTGATGGCCAAGCACACTGGTCAGTCGGTTGAGAAAGTCACAGAAGATACTGAGCGTGATAATTTTATGAGTGCGGAAGAATCAAAGGCCTATGGCCTGGTTGACGCCGTGCTTGATCAGCGTGAACAGGTTAGCTAGACATTTTAGCCCTTGGATACTGAGCTTAGATGGCTGTTCTATTTTGATTTTATTGGAGGTACACAATGAGCGATGATGACACTTTAGGAGAAGGCGGAAAGCTTCTCTTCTGTTCATTCTGCGGCAAGAACCAGAATGAAGTGCGACGCCTTATTGCAGGACCTTCAGTCTATATCTGCGATGAGTGTGTTGACCTCTGCAACGATATTATCTCAGAAGAGGCGGTAGTCGCCGAAGCCAGCGATGGTAACGAAGAGCTGCCAATTCCTTCCGACATCAAGGGCAACCTCGATGCCTACGTTATCGGTCAAGAGCGTGCCAAGAGAATCCTATCCGTAGCGGTATACAACCACTACAAACGCTTACAGGTCAGCGAGTCTGGCACTGATAACTCAGCTGTTGAGTTGGGTAAGAGTAATATCCTGCTAATCGGCCCCACAGGTAGCGGTAAAACGCTGCTGGCCGAAACCTTGGCGCGCATGTTAGACGTTCCCTTCACAATCGCTGATGCGACCACGCTTACCGAAGCCGGTTATGTGGGTGAAGACGTAGAAAATATTATTCAGAAGTTACTGCAGAAATGCGATTACGATGTCGACAAAGCCCAGCGCGGTATTGTCTACATTGATGAAATCGATAAGATCTCTAGAAAGTCAGACAATCCGTCAATCACCCGTGACGTATCCGGTGAAGGCGTGCAGCAAGCCCTGTTGAAACTGATTGAAGGCACGGTTGCCTCAGTTCCCCCTCAGGGTGGCCGCAAACATCCCCAGCAGGAATTCCTGCAGGTCGATACCTCCAATATCTTATTTATCTGTGGCGGCGCATTTGCCGGACTTGAAAAAGTTATTAGAGATCGCTCTGAGAAAGGCGGTATCGGGTTTAGTGCCGAGGTCAGCAGCAAAGACAGCCAGAAGTCGATCGGTGAAACACTGCTTGATGTACAGCCAAGTGACCTGATTGGTTACGGTTTGATTCCTGAGTTTATCGGTCGCTTGCCGGTAGTGGCGACACTGCAAGAGCTGGATCGCGAGGCATTGGTTAATATTCTTGTTGAGCCAAAGAACGCGCTGTTCAAACAGTATCAAGCGCTGTTTGCCATGGAAGATGTTGAACTTGATCTGCGACCTGATGCCCTTAATGCGATTGCTGAAAAAGCCATTGAGCGAAAAACTGGCGCCCGAGGTCTGCGGTCAATTCTAGAGACCGTGTTACTCGACACTATGTACCGAGTGCCTTCAGAGACCAGTGTAGTCAAGGTTGTTGTGGATGCGGCGGTAATCAATGGCGATAATGAGCCGCTACTGGTGTATGAACAAAATGATCAAAAACAGACCGCTGATGAAGCCTAGGCATGGCTCACTGGCAGGTGAAGTGAGATGGCAGTTTTAAAGAAGGCGACGTTAGTCGCCTTTTTTACGCCCCTAATATTAGCGTTCAATTGGCGTTTTAGTGAAAATTTAATTTTTCGTCAATTAAGCCAATCGCTGAGGTTGTTTTTCCTCCGCGAGTCCCAATATACAAGACTAATCTGATTATAAAATCGAATTGGAGCGCAACACCGCGCTCCCGACCAATCGAGGTATCCATGGCCGCTACACCTACTGAAACTAAAGATATGATCTATCCGCTGTTGCCCTTGCGCGATGTGGTTGTCTACCCCCACATGGTCGTGCCTTTGTTTGTTGGTCGCGAGAAGTCGATTACGGCCCTAGAAGAGGCCATGGAAAGTGACAAGCAAGTCGTTTTGCTGGCTCAGCGAAACCCAGCGGATGACAATCCTGAACTCAAAGATCTCTATTCCGTGGGCACTCTCGCGACTATTTTGCAGATGCTGAAATTGCCCGATGGTACGCTTAAGGTCCTGGTTGAGGGTGCCTCAAGGGTTAATCTGGTTGATGCAGTAGAGGGTGAAGCCTTTATGCAGACCAAGATTGAAGAGCTGCCAGACGGTGATTTAGATGATCGTGAAGCTGAGGTGTTAACTCGCTCGGCGATGTCCCTCTTTGAGCAGTATGTCAATTTAAGCAAGAAAATCCCCGCCGAAGTAATCGCCACTGTTAGTGGTATCGAAGACGCCAACCGGCTCGCTGATACCATTGCTTCCCATATGACTCTGAGTATTGAGCAGAAGCAGGATGTATTGGAAGTTGCCGATCTCACTGAGCGCTTCGAGCATCTTATGGGCTTGATGGAGTCTGAAATTGATCTTTTCCAGATTGAACAGCGGATCCGCGGCCGTGTTAAAAAGCAGATGGAAAAAAGTCAGCGCGAGTACTACCTCAATGAGCAGATGAAAGCCATCCAAAAAGAATTGGGCGATGTAGATGAAGCCGGTTCTGAGATCGACCAACTGGAGTCAAAAGTCGAAGAGGCTGGTATGCCAAAGGCGGCCCTCGAGAAGACCAAGTCCGAACTGAGCAAGCTGAAGATGATGTCCCCCATGTCAGCGGAGGCCTCAGTCTTGCGCAACTACATCGACTGGATGATCGGTGTACCCTGGAAAAAGCGCTCAAGAGTCAAACATAACCTGGTTGAAGCGCAGCAGACCCTTGATCAAGACCACCATGGTTTAGAAGAAGTCAAAGAGCGGATTCTCGAGTTTTTGGCGGTTCAACAGCGAGTTAAAAAGCTTAAGGGCCCGGTACTCTGTTTGGTAGGGCCTCCAGGTGTGGGTAAAACCTCCCTTGGTGAATCTATAGCCCGAGCCACAGGCAGGCAGTTTGTGCGCATGAGTCTTGGCGGAGTGCGTGACGAAGCGGAAATTCGAGGTCATCGCCGAACCTATATTGGTTCCTTGCCAGGAAAAGTGATTCAGAAACTATCAAAAGTAAAAGTTAAGAACCCTCTGTTCTTACTTGATGAAATCGACAAGATGGGCATGGACCAGCGCGGCGATCCGGCATCGGCACTGTTAGAAGTGTTAGATCCCGAGCAGAACCATACGTTTAATGACCATTATTTAGAGGTGGATTACGACCTCTCCGATGTGATGTTCATCTGTACTGCCAACTCAATGAATATCCCGGGGCCACTATTGGACCGAATGGAAGTGATTCGGATTCCCGGTTACACCGAAGGGGAAAAGGTCGCCATTGCTGAGAAGTACCTGGTACCAAAGCAGCGCAAAGCCAACGGCTTAAAAGAATCTGAGCTGGAGATTACCGAAGCGGCACTGCAGGACGCCATCAGATACTACACCCGGGAAGCCGGAGTGCGCGGACTGGATCGAGATATAGCCAAGATCTGCCGCAAAATTGTCACCGAGCACGTCCGTGATGGCGCCGCCTCAACCGACAGCGTTGGCTCTGAGCAATTAGAGTCGCTGCTGGGTGTACGTCGCTTTGACTATGGTCGCGCTGAAGCTGAAAATCAGATAGGGCAGGTGACTGGCCTAGCTTGGACTTCAGTAGGCGGTGAGCTGCTGACGATTGAGTCTGCAGCAATCCCCGGTAAAGGTCGGGTGATCAAAACGGGTTCTCTCGGTGATGTGATGCAGGAATCCATTCAAGCGGCTCTGACAGTGGTTAGAAGTCGCGCCAAGGCGCTCGGTATACGCAAGGACTTCTATCAGGAGAACGATCTTCACATCCATGTCCCTGAAGGCGCTACGCCAAAAGACGGTCCCTCCGCCGGTGTCGGCATGTGTACGGCCCTGGTATCGGTTTTAACCGGTATTCCGGTCAAGGCTAACGTCGCCATGACTGGTGAGATAACCCTGCGCGGTCAGGTATTGAAGATTGGCGGACTCAAGGAAAAGCTTCTTGCAGCCCATCGCGGCGGTATCACAACGGTAATCATCCCAGATGATAATGGTAGTGATTTGAAGGAGATACCGGACAATATTAAAGCTGATCTTACTATTCGTCAGGTGAAATGGATTGACGAGGTATTGGCCATTGCTTTGGAGCATAATCCAGAATCTTTAAGCGATGAAGAATTTAATCGTAGCAGCGGGCCCAAGGATAAGGACCAACAGTCCTCTAGGCCAAGCACCCACTAGATTTAAAGAAAATAGCTATTTCGGGGAAAGGTGCTTGACCATCGAAATAGCTATTGGTATAACGTACTCACGAATGAGCTTGAGACCAGTTGTGTAGTGAGTTTGCACCCATAGAGCCTTTCTACTTGACTTCGAAATTACTAATTCCAAAAAAAAGGGGAATACCGTGAATAAATCAGAACTTATCGACGCAATCGCTGCTGGCGCAGACATTTCTAAAGCATCTGCTGGTCGCGCACTGGACTCAGCACTTGAAGCCGTAACTGGATCACTCAAGAATGGCGACCAGGTTTCACTGGTTGGCTTTGGTACTTTTGCCGTTAAGCACCGCGCAGCTCGCGCTGGTCGCAACCCGCAGACAGGTCAAGAAATCCAGATTAAAGCAGCTAACGTGCCTAGCTTTAAAGCTGGTAAAGCGTTGAAGGACGCTGTTAACTAAGATAAATCCAAAGGTTGTTTATTTGGTTGAAAGGCGCATCGGTGATGCGCCTTTTTTAATACACAGCTAACCATATAAAGAGCTAACCAAAACGACCGTTAAAATTTTAATATTGAACTAATCGCATTATCAGCATTAAGGGACAGGAAAATGTTAGACAGTTTTAGACACAATATGAAAGGCATTGCCTTCGGCATCGTTATTTTAATTGCCATTGTTTTCGCTTTTTCCGGTATTGGTTCACTGTCCATGTCCAGTAGTGGGGCTGATACGGCGGTCACCGTCAACGGTGAAAAGGTCACAGAGTTAAGCGTACTGCGCGCCATCAGCAGCGAGAAGCGACGTATTCTCAGTGAAAATGAAGGCTTAGATGCCTCATTGCTCGAAGACGAGCTAATCCGTCCACAGGTAGTGGAACAACTAATTGGCCGCAGACTGCTTTCCCAGGCGGCAAAATCTGCTGGTATGGGCGTATCATCGCGCACCACCAGCAAATTACTTCTCAGCACACCGGCTTTTTTGTCAGATGATGGCCGTTTTGACCAGGACCTCTATCTCTACACCATCCGAGCTCAGGGATACACTAGCGGTACCTTCTTGGAAATGCTGAAGGACGATCTATTGATCGAGCAGTATGTCCGTGGTTTTGTCGCATCCGGCTTTGTCACTGCCAGCGAGCTGGATCTAATCGCCAGCATTACCGAACAGCAGCGCGATTACTATTATCTAACCTTGCCATTGCAGCCAGAAGTCGATGCCGTGGAATTGAGTGATGAGCAGATTGCAGCCTATTACGATGCTAACAAGCAGCGCTATCAAGCCCCTGAACAGGTTATAGTCGACTATATCGAACTCAATCCAGAGCTTTTCAGCGCCACTCAAAACGTCGCAGAAGAGCAGGTTAGAGCACGTTACGAAGAGCAGCGTGAGAGCCTAGAATCAACCACCTCACGTCAAGCTGCACACATTCTATTGACCCAGCCAAGCGACGAACTACTAGCTGAAATAAACGAAAAGTTAGCCGCTGGTGAGACTTTTGAGGCCCTGGCTAAAGAGTACTCAGAAGATGTTGGCTCCGCCGACTTTGGTGGCGATCTGGGTTACACCTCTGGAGATACCTTCCCCGAGTCCTTTGAAACGGCATTAGCTGCTCTTCAGACAGGCGAAGTCTCTGCGCCGGTAGAAACTGACAGTGGTACCCACCTGATCAAGCTGCTGGACATACAGGAGCAGATTGTCGACTTTGATAGCGAGCGCCCTCGAATTGAACAGGAGCTGATCGCGGAGCTCACCGATGTCTGGCTGGTTGAGAAGCTGGCCAAGCTTAAAGAGTTGAGCTACAACGCCGAGAATCTGGCTGAGATTGCCGCTGACCTAGAGTTGACGGCTGAGGTATCAGAGCCCTTTACCCGGGCCGGTGGAACAGGCATCAGTGCCGCTCCTGCGGTGCTCAAGGCAGCCTTCAGCAGTGAAGTGCTAGAAGACAGCTATGCCAGCGAAGTGTTGGAACTGGGCAATGATCGTTATGTGGTTGTGAAGCTGAACAAGTCTATTCCAGCGCGTCAAAAAGACATCACGGAAGTACAGGATGCGGTAGTGGCCTCACTAACGGATCAATTAGCTCGCGCCAGCCTCGCGGCCCGCGGCGCCGAATTGTTAGCCAGAGTGGATGCCGGTGAAAATGTCGAAGCAGTGGCTAAAGACGAAGACTTGGATTGGCAGGTTGTTCTCGATGCCAAGCGCAGTACTGGCGGGATTAATAATGAAATCAAACGCTTTGCTTTTCAGCTTCCGGCTACGGCCACTGAAGACTTGATCGAAAGCTTTTATAGCCGCAGTGGCGACTTTGTTGTGGTGGCCTTAACGAATGTTGAGGCGGGGGACAGCAGCAAGCTCAGCAAAGAGCAAAAGGTGAGCCTCAGTTACGCCGGTGTTTCATCTTCTGGTGGTCGTGAACTGCAGGCCGTGCAGAAATCGCTCCGTGAAGGTGCTGATATAGAGCTTTAAATTAAGGCGCTTTTAATAAAAGAGCTTTGAATTAAACTGCTCTGAGATAAAGAGCCCTGAGTAAAGAGCTCTGAGCTAAACAGTAATTTATCCTTGCGGGTGGCTTTCTGGTTACCCGCAGTAGTTAAAATCCCAGCACACCGTGACACCGCTGCCGGCGATTTAGATTTTCAGTGCGTTGATAAACAGAGTTAGGCGCTGACCAGGCTGCAGCAGAGCGCTGCGGCCAATCTTATTCCATCGTGTAATATCTGAAATCGCAACATCAAAGCGGCTCGCAATTAGTGACAGAGAATCACCGCGCCTTACCCGGTAAGAGAGCTTGCGAACATACTCCGACTTCACCTCAGCAGTCTTGCTGCCCACCACTAATCGATCATTCAGTTGCAACGTATTACTGGATAGCTTGTTGGTCTCGCGCAGACGTTTAATACTGGTATTAAATTTCTTCGCAATAGACCAGAGTGAATCGCCGCTGCGCACAGTGTAGTAATTGGGCTCTTGAGCACCGGTTTTGACGCTGGTTAAATAATTGCCAGAGCTACCGCTGTGAGGGATCAGTAACACCTGATTAATTTGCAGTCGGTCAGTTACAAGGTTGTTGCGCTCACGCAACCATGCCGTGGGTATATCAAAACGGGCGGCAATTTCCGAAAGTGTATCGCCGTTGGCGACAGAGTACTCGGTGTGAGGCACCCAGGTTTTAGGGTCAGTCGTGGCCAGCATATCCCGCAAGGGCTGTGCTGTGCCCACAGGCAGTAACAGGTTGTGAGTGCTCTGCGGTGGCGTCAGGGCGCGACGGAAGGCTGGATTAAGCCTAGTGAAGTCGGCTAGCTCAATACCGCTAAGCTCAACTACACTGCCCAAATCAATCTGAGACTTAATCTCGACTATTTCAAAGTAGGGTTGGTTGGCTATTGCAGGCAGCTCGATAGCGTATTTTTCGGGATCGCGAATCAATGTCGCCAGAGCCAGTAACTGTGGCACATAGTTACGAGTTTCTCGGGGCAGCTTAATCGACCAAAAATCGGTACCTTTGTCAGCTTTGCGGTTGCGTCTGATCGACTTACTCACATAGCCCTGGCCGGAGTTATAAGCTGCCAGGGCCAGCAGCCAATCACCGTCAAAACGTCTGTGCAGCTTACTCAAGTAAGTGATTGCCGCGTCTGTGGAATCTATAACGTCGCGGCGCCCGTCATACCAGCGATCGCGACGCAGCCCCAGCGACTCTCCGGTTGACGGAATAAACTGCCAGAGTCCAACCGCATGGCTGTGTGAATAGGCCAGGGGATCATAGGTGCTCTCAACGATGGGCAGCAGTGCGAGCTCTAGGGGCAGGCCAGCCTCAGCCAGCTGCTCGGTAACATAGAAAATAAACGGTTCGGCACGGCCAAAAACGGTTTTTAAATAACTCGGATTACGCAGATACCAATCGCGCTGCTTAGTTACGCTTGCCGGCATGCTCTCTGGTGTCAAGGCAAAACCGTCCCGCAGTCGTTGCCATAGGTCAGTTGGGAGAGCCGCAGCTGTTTCAGGCGCCTGGGCTAACTCAGAAGCCAGAGAAGCCTCATCCATTAACGGTGTCTTATCTAATTCGGTTTGGTTATCTGCATCCAGTGCCATGATCGCATTAGTCTGCTCTTGAACGATCGCAGCAGCAGAATCTTGCTCGGATAGCTGCGCACAGCTGGCCGTAGCTAATGTTATGCACAGGGGCAGTAACAGGCGCTTGGAGAGGGCTTTTGGGACTGCAGATAACAAGTTGCATACTCTTAATATTGATTTTGGGCAGGATTGTAACGATCAGGCGAAGACGAAACAATCATCCGCTTCACAGAGGGCTAAATGACAGCCTATAAATGCCCGTAACATTACGTCGGAACAGCAAATCATCCGCTGGCCTTTAGGCAACTCAGAGAACATAATATCAGCATGATAACGAACCCCTTTTTACTGTGTTTCTAAAGCGCCTCCGCCGTGCCGGCGAGAATCTGCTCAATCGCCTTAAGGTGAATGATTTAGCCGAGACGTCCGAGGGCATTCGGCGGTGGTTGGGCACAGATTTTGGCCGTTATTTACTCAGTCGCGAACGGCGCATTCTGCGGCAAAAATGCTCTAACTTACCGGGCTACAGAATGTTGCGCCTGGGACTTAGCCAAGATAGCGAGACTCTCGATTGCTTTGATCATATTCATCGCTTCAGCATGCACCCGTCAGAATTCACAGCCGGCCATGCAGCCATTGCAGATTATATGGAGCTGCCACTCATGTCGGAGACTATCGACGTGGTGTTACTGCATCATGCACTGGAGTTTTCCCCCTCGCCCAAGGCAGTGCTGGCTGAGGCCGGCAGAGTGGTTATGCCCGGCGGCCATTTGATTCTCTGTATGCTTAATCCCTATGGCCCCATGGGGCTGCTTAAATTTCCTATGCAACTGCTCGCTAAACAGCCCCAGTACAATTTTCACAATCTACGCATGGGGCGGGTTATTGACTGGCTATCGCTGCTTAATTTTCATGTCGTAGAAGTTGAGCATGGCGCCTATAATCTGCCACTTAATTCTTCCGCCTGGAGTCAGGGCGACAGTCGCTGGGAACGGGCCTGTGAAAAGATTCGTTTTCCATTGGGCAATGTCACTATGATTCATGCGGTCAAGCGAGTTCCACGGGGCACCAAGACAGCCTCAACCCTGTGGAAACGAGCGACGAACAATGGTTATCGCGCCTCAGCTGGCACTAAACAGGCGCCCCATAACAGCCATAGCCATAAAATATCTACCATTGACCCAAGGGCCAAGCATGAAAGCAGTTGAATTATTTACCGATGGCGCCTGCCGCGGCAACCCGGGCCCAGGTGGCTGGGGCGTGTTGATGCGCTATGGCGACAAAGAGAAAACCCTCTGCGGTGGTGAAGCGGATACCACCAATAACCGCATGGAGTTGACTGCCGTTATTGAAGGTATCGCCGCCCTGAATGAGCCCTGCAAAATCGCTGTTACCTCGGATTCCACCTATGTGCTGAAAGGCATTCAGGAGTGGATGCCAGCGTGGAAAAAGCGCAACTGGAAAACCGCCAGCAAGAAGCCGGTAAAAAATGTTGATTTGTGGCAGAAACTCGATGCCGTGATTACCCAGCATGATATTGATTGGCACTGGGTAAAAGGGCACAGTGGGCACACTGAAAATGAAATAGCTGATCAGCTAGCCAATCGCGGCATTGACGAACTTTAATGACCCAATCAACAGAATATTATAAGCAGCATAAATCATGAGACAGATTGTCCTAGATACAGAGACCACCGGCCTAGAAACCTCACAGGATCACCGTATTATTGAAATCGGCTGTGTCGAGCTAGTCGGGCGCAAGCTCACCGGCAGACATTATCATCAGTACATCAATCCTCAGCGCAAGGTGGATGCCGGCGCTATGGAAGTGCACGGCATCAGTGATCAGTTCCTCGAGGATAAACCATTATTTGAAAGCGTCGCCCGAGAGTTCCTTGAATTTGTCGATGGCGCTGATCTAATTATTCACAACGCCCCCTTTGATGTGGGTTTTATCAATCACGAAATTGCCAAGCTCAAAGGCGCCTATCAGGTAATTGAGAGCGGTTGCCGGATTATTGATACATTGTCCCTGGCGCGACAAAAACATCCTGGGCAAAAGAATAATCTCGACGCCCTATGTAAACGCTATGGCGTCGATAACTCACAGCGAGACCTGCACGGCGCACTCTTGGATGCTGAGATTCTCGCCGATGTCTATCTGTTGATGACTGGCGGGCAGGTGAATCTTAATATCAGCGGCCAACAGTCCTCTGATGGCGGCCAAGACAGCAGTCGCGGAGGCATCCGCCGCCTAGCCCAAGATCGCCAACCCCTGCGCGTTGTCACGGCCAGTGAGGAAGAGGTGGAACTGCACCAACAGAAGCTCGAAGCGATCAACAAAAGCAGCGGCAACTGTGTCTGGATGAATGGCGGCGACTGATACCTATTCATGACAATCCAGCCAGCACCTGATCTACCCAGCGGTCAGCAAGACTTTCAGCGACTCCAGCTATTGGTCGATCAAACAGCCAGCACTCGGGATAGTTTTAGACTTAGCCGTCAGCTGAGAGAGCTGAGCCAGCAGCATAAGAGCGGCCGTGATATCAGCTCTGGCTGGCAGCAGTGGCATGCAGCACTGCTCAAAACTCAAGCCTTGACCGACAGCCGTCGCCAGACGATTCCCGCCTTTACCTATCCCGAGCTTCCGGTTAGCGCCCGAGCCGATGAAATTGCCGAGCTTTTAAGCAAACACCAGGTGATTGTGGTGGCCGGAGAGACCGGTTCTGGTAAAACCACCCAGATCCCCAAGATTTGCCTGCAAGCGGGGCGCGGAGTCAGAGGCCTAATTGGCCACACACAGCCGCGACGCATAGCTGCGCGCACCGTGGCCACTCGTATTGCCGAGGAGCTGAAAGTCAAAATGGGCGAAGCTGTGGGCTATCAGGTGCGCTTCTCAGATCAGAGCTCACCCAACAGTTTAATCAAGCTGATGACCGACGGCATATTGCTGGCAGAGATTCAGCGTGACCGCTTTCTCAGTGCCTATGACACCTTAATTATCGACGAAGCCCATGAGCGCAGCCTGAATATTGATTTTTTGCTCGGCTATCTAAAAAATCTGCTGCCCCAGCGCCCTGATCTAAAAGTTATCATCACCTCGGCGACCATTGATGTGGCCAAGTTCTCTAAACATTTTAATGACGCACCGGTGGTTGAAGTCTCTGGTCGCAGTTTCCCCGTGGAAATTATCTACAATCACCCGGACGATGTAGAGAGCGATCGCGACCAGATGATCGTCGACTGTCTGCAAGATATTCACACCAATCAAAAAGCCGGCGACGTGCTGATTTTTCTCAGCGGCGAGCGAGAAATTCGCGAAGTCAATCTGGCGATTAAGCGCGCCCAATTACCCCACACCGAAGTCGTACCCCTCTATGCACGACTGAGTCTTGCGGAACAGAGCAAAATCTTTTCGCCCCATCGCGGCCGGCGCATTGTACTCAGTACTAATGTCGCGGAAACCTCCTTGACAGTGCCCGGGATTCGCTATGTGATCGACACCGGCAGGGCAAGGGTCTCTCGCTATAGCTTTCGCACCAAAGTCCAGCGGCTGCCCATAGAGGCGATCTCTCAGGCCAGCGCTAACCAGCGTGCTGGGCGCTGTGGTCGAGTTGCAGATGGCGTCTGTTACAGGCTCTACTCAGAGGAAGACTTTCAGGGCCGACCCGCCTTTACCGACCCGGAAATAATCCGCACCAATCTGGCAGCGGTGATATTGCAGATGCTGCATCTAAGAATTGGCGACATCCGCAACTTCCCCTTTGTGGATCCCCCAGACCAGCGCATGATCAGCGACGGTTTTAAGCTGCTGGAAGAGCTCCAAGCAGTCACTCAAGACGACAAATTAAGCAGTCTCGGCAAACGTCTGGTGAATATCCCACTGGATCCCCGCTTTGCCCGCATGCTGCTAGAGAGCGCCAACAATGGCTGCCTTGCCGAAGTGATGATTATCACCACCGGTCTGAGCATTCAGGACCCCCGTGAGCGCCCCGCGGATAAACAGCAGGCCGCGGATCAGAGTCATAAAAAATGGCAGGAGCCCAACTCTGATTTTGTCTCACTGCTAAACCTGTGGCGACATTTTGAAGAACAGCGTCAAAATCTCTCCGGCAATCAATACAGCCGCTACTGCAAAAGTAACCATGTGTCCTATCTGCGCATGCGCGAATGGCGTGATCTGCACCATCAGGTTCACACCGCCTGTCGTGGGCTCAAGCTGACATCCAATACTGAGCCAGCGGAGCAGGATGCAATTCATCGCTCAATCCTTTCGGGACTCTTGGGGCAGGTGGGTATTCTTCAGGACAAGTGGGAATATTTGGGTACTCGCAATCGCAAATTCTTTATCTTCCCTGGTTCTGGTTTAAGCAAAAAACCACCGAAATGGTTGATGGCCGGCTCGCTGATGGAGACCACCAAACAGTTCGCCCTAACCGTCGCTAAAATTGACTCCGACTGGCTTGAGCCTCTCGCCGCACACCTGGTGAAAAAGAGCTATAGCGAACCCTTCTACAATAAAAAATCCGGTCAGGTTATGGCCAAAGAACGCCAGACATTGTTTGGTCTGAGCATTGTGGAAAACAAAAACCGCGTCTATGGTCAGGTTGCACCCCAGGAAGCGCGCAAAGTCTTTGTTCAGCAGGCACTGGTGGAAGAGGGCTATCGCGGTAAAGGTCAGTTCTATAGTCACAATCACAAGCTGGTGGAAGAGCTTCAGGCTCTGGAAGATCGCTTCCGACGCCGCGATCTATTGGTCGAGCAACAGGCCATATTCGACTTCTATGATCAGCGGGTTCCCGAGGGTATTTACAATCTCGCCGCCTTTGAAAAATGGCGCAAGCAAGCCGAGGCCAAAACCCCCAAATTATTGATGATAGACAAAGAGTATCTATTGCTTCGCGGGCTATCTCAGGACGAACAGGCACAGTTTCCGGAAACTATTAGCTGCGATGGCATTGCCTATCAGTTGCGCTATCACTTTCAGCCCGGCCATGCAGAAGACGGTGTTAGTGCGGTGGTGCCACTGGCACTGTTGCATCAACTGCCACGATACTTCTTTGAATGGCTAGTGCCAGGCATGCTGCGAGACAAATGTATCGCGTTGGTTAAAAGCTTGCCGAAACAGACACGCCGGCACTTTGTTCCTGTGCCCGACCATGTGGATGTCTTTCTACGCAAAGCCAAGCCCCAGGACCGGCCTCTTACTGAAGTACTTGCGGAACATCTGCGCAGTGTTAGCGGAGTGATTATTGAACCAGAGCAATGGCGTCAAGCGAGCCTCGACAGCTGGTATCAAATGAATTTTGTGCTCGAGGACGAACAGGGTGCCGTTATTGCCATTGCCCGCAGTCTTGAGCAATTACAGCGAGACTTTAAACAGCAAATTAGCCAGGGTCTAGAAAAGGCCGCAGATCAGAGTGCCTCGCGACAGGGCATCACTGAATGGGACTTTGATGAGTTACCAGAAGAGGTTGCACTGCAACACGGCAAGATAACCATTAAAGCCTGGCCTGCACTGCGCGACTGCGGCGACTCGGTATCCCTTGAAGTGATGGACAACCCTTTGCAAGCGCAAAAGATCAGTCGTCAAGGGCAGTTGCGGCTGGCCCTGCTGCGCGGTCGCGAGCAGGTTAAGTATCTAGAGAAAAACCTTTTACGGGGCAAAGACCTTGCTCTGAAGGCGGCAAATGTGGGTGCGCGGCAGCACTTAATCGACCCATTGATCAGTGCCAGCTTTCAACAGGCTCTATTCTTGGATCAGCAAGTTGTCAGAGGTCAACAGCAATTTGATCAAGCCTATGAGCAGGGCATTAGCCAAGTCGTTGG
The DNA here is from genome assembly GCA_017858295.1 of Porticoccaceae bacterium. Classification (GTDB taxonomy): domain Bacteria; phylum Pseudomonadota; class Gammaproteobacteria; order Pseudomonadales; family Porticoccaceae; genus HTCC2207. Next base: position 33,597 of record JAFMBU010000003.1, read on the forward strand.
ACTGGCTCAAGACTACACTGCGTCTATCGAATCACTGTTGCCAGGATTACATGACCTGCAAAAGCAACTGCGATCTATGGGCTTACCGGCTATTTATGCTGCCGAGGATATCCGCAATCAGCTCGACTGGTTGTTTGCCACAGAGACTCTGTGCAGCGTCACCGATGAAATTATCAGCCACTACCCGCGCTA
>JAFMBU010000083.1 GCA_017858295.1 Porticoccaceae bacterium
CAAGGCATAACTATGAGTCTTGCTAATAAAGTATTAGCCTCTAACAACGATCTTCCCATTCGCAGCGATGAGCCGGTACACAGCGGCAAAGTGCGCTCAGTTTACTGGCTCACTGAAGCTGACAGCCGCCGCCTGATTGCCGACAAAGGCTACGATGTTGCCGCGGATGCGCCCTTGGCGATTATGGTAATCAGCGATCGCATCTCTGCCTTTGAATGTATCTGGAAAGGTGAAGGCGGTATGAACGGTGTGCCCGGTAAAGGCGCCGCGTTGAATGCGATTTCCAATCACTGGTTTAAACTGTTCCGCGAGCAGGGTCTAGCTGACAGTCATATTCTCGATGTGCCCCACCCGTTGGTGTGGATTGTACAAAAAGCTAAGCCGGTAATGATTGAAGCCATCTGCCGTCAATATATTACTGGCTCCATGTGGCGCGCCTACAGCAAGGGCGAGCGCAACTTCTGCGGTATCGAACTGCCAGACGGCTTGCACAAAGATCAGCGTCTCCCTGAGTTGCTGATTACCCCTTCTACTAAGGGTATTTTGACTGGTATTCCCGGCGTTCCGGAAGCGGATGACGTAAATGTATCCAGGGCCGATATAGAAAATAATTATTCCAGCTTTAAGTTCCGCAACCTTGAAGATATCAATGTCTATGAAAAGCTGCTCAGTGAAGGCTTTAATCTGATTAGCGATTCACTGGCAGAGATTGGCCAAACTTTTGTCGATACCAAATTTGAATTTGGCTATGTGCGCGACAAGCAGAATAATGAAAAACTGATTTATATGGATGAAGTGGGCACTCCCGATTCGTCGCGTATCTGGGATAGTGCCAGCTATGCCGAGGGCAAGATTGTGGAGAACTCGAAAGAGGGCTTCCGTCAGCTGCTGCTCAATCATTTCCCTGACCCTGATATTCTGCTGAATAAGAACCGTATGCCTGAGCGCACCGCGCTGGCGGAAGATAACCTGCTGCCGGAGTCCGTATTGATGTCTGTGTCTGATACCTACACCGGTATTGCGGAAAAGATCACCGGCGAGAAAATCACCCTGCCGGAAGATCCCAAGGCAGAGATTATTGCCATTCTTGCCGAGCAGTATGATTTGATCGACTAGGCATCAAATGTCAAAGCTTGTTGCACTAACCTGAGGGTCACCTCAGGTTAGTAACGTTAGATCAGGTTTAACATTCAACAATATTGACCGGCACTTCCAACACATGGGTTGCCAATCCACCTCTCGAAGTCTCCTTATAGCGCACATGCATGTCTTGGCCGGTCTTGCGCATGGTTTCAATCACCTTATCCAGTGACACGAAGTGAGCACCATCGCCACGCAGAGCTATGCGTGCGGCGTGAATCGCCTTTACCGAACCCATGGCATTGCGCTCAATACAGGGCACCTGCACCAGTCCACCAATGGGATCGCAGGTCAGACCCAGATTGTGTTCCATACCAATTTCCGCGGCATTTTCCACCTGAGCTGGGGTACCACCCATCACTTCTGCCAGGGCACCGGCGGCCATGGAACAGGCTGAACCCACCTCCCCCTGGCAACCCACTTCGGCACCGCTGATAGAGGCATTCAATTTATACAGCATACCAATGGCCGCAGCTGTAAGTAAAAACCGCACCACTCCATCAGCAGTAGCTGTGGGTACAAAGCGCATATAGTAGTGCAGCACCGCGGGAATAATACCCGCCGCGCCATTGGTTGGCGCAGTGACCACTCGACCACCAGCGGCGTTTTCTTCATTCACTGCTAAGGCATAGAGAGTGACCCAATCCAACACCGAGAGTGGATCTGACATGGCAGCCTCAGGACGACTGAGTAACTGCTCGTGTAATTCCTTGGCACGACGTCGCACCTTGAGCCCACCGGGTAAAATACCCCCATTGCTGATGCCATTGGCAACACAGGACTGCATCACCGACCAGAGGTTTAACAAACCATCGCGCACCTGCTGTTCACTGCGCCAGGTCTTTTCATTTTCCATCATCAGCTGAGAAATACTCATGCCGTGCTCTTCGCACAACGCCAGCAACTGCTTGCCAGAATCAAAGGGATAGGGAATGGTGCTGCTATCTTCCACTAAAAAATCCTGCTCGGCGGCACTCTCATCTACTACAAAACCACCGCCCACGGAAAAGTAGGTCTTGCTGGCAACCACCTCGCCACTGCTATTAAAGGCGGTAAAAATCATACCGTTGGAGTGAAATGATAGGGTTTTCTTGCGATGTAACAGCACATCGGTCTGGTCATTGAAACCGATGCGATGACTATCGGACCGGTTAGCTAACAGAGTAATGGAGCGCCCCTCTCGAATCGCTGCCACACGCTCGGCGACTGTTGGCACATCCACAGTTTCAGGCTGATCACCCTCGAGACCCAGCAACACTGCCTTTGCCGTGCCGTGGCCCTTGCCTGTGGCACCCAGGGAACCGTACATCTCCGCCTGCACTCGGGTGACCTCGATCATGCGACCAGTTTCCGCAAGAGCTTCAACAAATTGCAGCGCCGCGCGCATGGGACCTACGGTGTGAGAGCTGGATGGCCCTATACCAACGGTAAATAAATCAAAGGTGCTAATTGCCATGGTGACTAATGTCCTTGTGTATCTCTGCCTGCGTTCTCAGTACAGATAAAAGCCCCATAACTATAGACTCAATGGGTGTAGTCATGGAACAAAAAAACCGTCGAAAATCAGTTAGCAGGTAAGCTCGCGCCTGAGTAAGTAACGGGCAGCATCAAGCCTCTGGCCGTTTTGAGGCCTAAGAAGCATTTACCGGCAAAACAAGTTGCTATCGAAGCCTATTGCTTTTAGAGTATTCACCGCTTAATAGCGCTAGGTGTCAAAACCAGAGCGTTATTCAGAGATTAAAATTACAAGAAATAAGATCACATGCCTATGTGGCTATTAATAAAAAAGGGGAAATCATGAAGCTTATACGTGCACAGAAATCCTGTTTGGCTCTTGCGGTGGCGAGTATTTTTGCCGGCAGCATGGCGCAAGCAGCAATCGATGAAATAATTGTAACAGCCAACAAACGCGAGCAAACACTCCAAGACATTCCAGTATCGGTCACAGTAACTACTGGCGATACTATTTCAAAAGCCGCGATTCAAGACATTATTGACCTGCAGAGCGTTGTGCCTACCTTGCGAGTATCTCAGTTGCAGTCATCAACCAATACTTCCTTCGCAATTCGTGGTTTTGGTAACGGGTCAAATAACGAAGGTATAGAGCCTTCTGTTGGTGTGTTTATTGATGGTGTCTATCGTTCACGCGCCGGCTCTTCAATTTCTGATCTGCCGCGTTTAGAGCGCGTCGAGGTACTTAGCGGCCCGCAGAGCATTCTGTTTGGCAAGAACGCCTCCGCTGGTGTTATCAGTATTGTTACGCCTAAGCCCTCTGGTGAGACTGGTGGCTACATCGAAGCCAGTATCGGCAACATGGGGTATAAAAATACTAAAGCGTTATTTGAAAGCGCAATTTCTGAAGATCTGAGCTTCGATGTATCTGCTAACATGACCCAGCGCGATGGTTACTTTACCAACATTGCTGGCGGCCCCGCCATGAATGAAAGAGAGCGCTGGGGTGTTCGCGGTCAGGTGTCATGGACACCAACCGACAGAACTGAGGTGCGTATAATTGCCGATTACGACAGCATAGATGAAGTCTGCTGTGGTGTATCAAACTTGGTTAACGGCCCTACTGGCGGCGCCATTGCGGCTCTTGGCGGTGCGTTAGTTCCCGAGCAACCCTTTGCATATCGCATAGCTGCAGACATTGACCCATTTAATGAGGTTACAAACAGTGGTATCTCGGCTCAAGTTGATATCGACTATGGCAGTTTTGTCCTAACTTCGATCACTTCTCAACGTCGCAGTGACACCTTTGAGGCACTTGATATTGACTTTACTAGTGCCCCTTTAACTCAAACCAGTCCAAATGACTTAAATGTCGACACATTCAGTCAGGAATTTCGACTGACCTCAACCGGTGATGGCGATTTAAACTGGATGGTTGGTGCCTTTTACTTCGATGAAGATGTGACATATGACTCTGAGGTTATGTGGGGACCACAGGCACGAAACTATTTTGATCTGTTGGTTGCTGGTTTGGGCGCTCCAGGTGCTCTTGGTGCCGTTGAAGCTGGGTTTGCATTCCCTGCAGGGACCTTCTTTGCCAATGGTACTGGAGCGCAAGATAGCTTTAGCCAAGACGACCAATCAACGTCGATATTTGGTCAGTTTGATTTGATGTTAAATGAGCAACTAACCGTAACCGCGGGCTTTAACTATACCCAAGCTGAAAAAGAAGTTACGGTCAATCAAGTTAACACCAACGTCTTTGCCTCTCTACCTGCAGCCTTCGTAGGAGCCTTGTCGGCCCTCCAGTCTTCGCTGCCACCAGTGGTCAATCTTCCAAACTCAATCGAAGACAATACCAGTGATGACAGTGAGACGACCTACACCCTCCGTCTAGCCTATGACTTAAGCGACAACGTCAATATCTACGGAAGCTATGCCACGGGTTTCAAGGCGAGTTCTTGGAATTTGTCACGGGACTCAGGTCCTAATGCCGCTGACTTAGCAGCATTACAAGCAGCAGGGTTGACTACCAATGCACCTAATCTGACAGCAGGTTCGCGCTTTGCTAACCCTGAAGAATCAGAGGTCTATGAGTTGGGTCTAAAGGCAGCGTTTGAACGCGGTTCTTTCAACATGGCACTGTTTGATCAAACGATTAAGGGCTTCCAGTCGTCGATATTTAACGGCACCGGTTTTGAGCTTCGCAATGCAGGAATGCAATCTACCAAGGGTGTTGAATTCGATCTAGTCTACTACCCAGTCGAGTCACTTAGGTTAGGTCTTGCAGGCACATTGTTGGATCCACTCTATGATGAGTTCGTCGGTGGCGGCTTTGAGGGCGCAGATTTGTCAGGTACTAAGCCTGCGGGAATTCATGAAGTGAGCTTATCCTTGTCGGCTCTCTATGACTTCCGCCTAGGCAACAATGATGCCTACGCTCGTGCTGATTACCAATATGCAGATGAAGTTATTATCGTCGACAATCTCCCGCCAGCTCTTGAAGCTATAGCGACGCGTAAAATTGGCTCTCTTAACTTGAGTGCGGGTATGAACACTCAAAACGGCTTAAACCTGTCTATCTGGGCGCGTAACGTCACTAATGACGAATATATGACGAGTGGCTTTCCAACGCCAGCGCAGGCAGGAAGCTTCAATATTTATCCAAACCAGCCTCGCACGTTTGGTATAACTGCACGAAAAAGCTTCTAGTTTTTAGAAGCGGTCTTATGCACAGCCCAGCACAGGGCTGTGTAGCGATTAAAAAGGACGGGCTTGCCCGTCCTTTTTTTGCCTGGGAAAAAGTTTAAATCCCCAGCTCGGTCTTCACTGCCGCAAAAGCCTCCAGGGCCAACTCAAGATCATCTCTGCTATGGGCCGCAGACATCTGGGTGCGAATCCGCGCCTTACCATGGGCTACCACTGGGTAGGAAAAAGCCACCACATAGACCCCGTGGGCGAGCATTCTTTCAGCGAACTTGGCCGCCAGTGCCGCATCGTCCAGCATCACTGGAACAATCGGATGTTCACCGGGCAGCAAGCGGAACCCTAAGCTCTCCATCCCCTCGCGGAAGAAGTCAGTATTTTTGCTCAGCTGCTGCTGTAGCTGATTGGATTCAGTCACCAGCTGCAGTGCCTTTATGGCGCCAGCAACCACTGGCGGTGCAACTGTATTAGAGAAAAGATAAGGACGTGAACGCTGACGCAACAAGTCCACCACTTCTCGTCGGGCACTGGTAAAACCGCCACTGCCGCCGCCCAGTGCCTTACCGAGAGTGCCGGTAATTATGTCCACCCGATCCATGCAGCCGCGATATTCGTGAGTGCCGCGACCATTGGCGCCGACAAAGCCGCTGGCATGGCAGTCATCAAAATGCACCAGAGCGTTGTATTTATCCGCCAGATCGCAGATCTCATCTAATTTGGCGATGGTGCCATCCATGGAGAAGACGCCGTCTGTGGTAATCAGCTTAAAGCGCGCTCCAGCCTTGTCTGCCGCCTGTAGCTGGCTTTCCAGATCAGCCATATCAGAGTTCCGGTATCTATAGCGCTTAGCCTTACACAGGCGCACACCGTCGATAATGCTGGCGTGATTCAGTTCATCGGAGATCACTGCATCCTCGGCCCCGAGCAAGGTTTCAAACAGCCCGGCATTGGCATCGAAACAGGAGGGATAGAGAATGGTCGCTTCAGTGCCAACAAAGGCACTGAGGTCATTTTCCAACTGTTTATGAATGGTCTGGGTGCCACAGATAAAGCGCACCGATGCCAGGCCATAGCCCCACTCTTCCAAGCCACGTATAGCTGCCGCCTTGACCTCAGGATGTTGAGCCAGCCCCAGATAATTGTTGGCACAGAGATTGAGCACTGGCGCGCCACTATTCACTGAGACCCTAGCACCCTGAGGCGAGGTGATTTGGCGTTCGTTTTTGGTTAAACCGCTGTCTTCAATCTGCTGCAGCTCGGCTTGCAGATGATCTTGAAATTTGCCGTACATAATTGTTCCTTTAATCCGTTAATCCTTAGTCAGTTTTGATACCGATTATTCCCAGTTTAAAATTACCTTGCTCGCCTCTCCGGCGTTCATGGCGTCAAAGCCCTTCTGAAAATCGGTATAGTCCATGCGATGGGTAATCACCGAGGAGATATCTAAACCACTCTCGATCATCACCGACATTTTGTACCAGGTCTCATACATCTCACGGCCATAGATACCCTTTAGCGTGAGCATATTAAAGATCACCAGACTCCAATCGATGGCCACTTCTTCGGCGGGAATACCGAGCATAGCCACCTTGCCCCCGTGACACATGCTGCTTAATAGATCGCGAAATCCGGCGGGATTACCGGACATTTCTAAGCCCACATCAAAGCCCTCAGACATACCCAGTGACCGCTGCACATCAGCAAGCTTCTCCGTGCGCACATCAACCGTGCAGGTGGCACCGAGCTTTTTCGCCAGTTCCAGGCGTTGGGGATTGATATCGGTGATCACCACATTGCGCGCACCGGCATGA
>JAFMBU010000084.1 GCA_017858295.1 Porticoccaceae bacterium
CCACAGAGCTTAAAAAGCACTATGACGTAGTGATTATTGGCGCTGGTGGCCACGGTACAGGCATCGCCTACCATCTGGCAAAATACCACGGCATTACCAATGTTGCGGTGCTGGAAAAGAACTATCTCGGCAGTGGTAATACCGCGCGCAACACCGCGGTGATTCGCTCCAACTATCTCACTGAAGAGGGTGTCACCTTCTATCGTGAGTCAGTAAAGCTCTGGCAAGATCTGAGCAACGAATTTAACTACAACGTAATGATGGAAAGTCGCGGCCAGCTGACCCTAGCCCACAGCGATGCCGCGATCCGCAGTTTTCGCTGGCGCGCCGAGGTCAATCAGCATATGGGCGTGCGCTCAGAGCTTTTCGACCGTCAGCAGATTGCCGAGATGGTGCCCAATCTAAATATGTCTGAGGACTCGCGTTTTCCTATTATGGGCGGACTCTGGCATGCAGATGGCGCCACAGCGCGTCACGATGCGGTGGCTTGGGGCTATGCCAAAGGCGCCTGTGAGCGCGGTGTCGAACTGCACCAGCTCACTGAAGTTCAAGATATAGAAGTGACCAGCGGTCGCGTCACCGCAGTCAAAACTAACCGCGGGCGCATCGAATGTGGCTGTGTGGTTCAGGCTGTAGCTGGAGCCAGTTCAGTAGTTGCCAAGATGGCGGGTATTCCACTGCCGATTCACTCCTACCCGCTGCAGGCGATGGTCACTCAACCCTACAAACCACTATTGACGCCCCATGTCAGCTCGCCCCATCTGCATGTCTACACCCACCAGACTTCTCGTGGCGAATTTGTTATTGGCGGCGGTTCAGATCCCTACCCGCTCTACAACACTAGAGCCACTCTAGATCAGCGTGAGTCACTCACCGCAGCTGCTCTGGAACTTTTTCCCTTTTTAGCTCAGGCGCGAATGTTGCGTCAGTGGGCCGGCACCACCGATATGACACCAGACTACAGTCCGATTATGGGACTTAGCCCAGTGGAAAATTATTACCTGGATGCCGGTTGGGGTACCTGGGGCTTTAAGGCAACGCCTATCTGCGGCAAAACCATGGCCGAGCTGGTGGCGACGAAAAAAGTCCCGGACATTATCAAACCCTTTGAGCTGGAGCGTTTCTACAAATACCAACAGATCAACGAAGCCGGCGCCACTGCCGCTAGCCACTAATATTTAAGGGAGACCAATATGAAACTATTAACCTGCCCTTTAAATGGCCAGCGCAATATCACCGAATTTACCTATGGCGGCGAATACCATCCTATGCCGGACCATCAGCAGGCTACGTCTAGGGAGTGGGCGGAGCACGTCTTCTTCCATGACAATAGTGCCGGTGTGGTGATCGAATGGTGGTGCCACAGCGCCAGCTCCTACTGGTTTTTGGCTGAGCGCAATACCATCAGTGACCAGATACTGCGAACCTTCCCTGCTGACGAAATTTTTAACCAGCGGATCGACTTTGCAGCAGCTCCCGAGCCCGAGCCCGAACTTAAGCCCAAGGCCAATGGAGAGAGCCAATAATGTCTAATAACAGCCGTTTAGCGCCACCCTTTGGCTCGCTGATCAATCGCGATCAACCGATAAATTTTCGTTTTGAAAAACAGACCTATCAGGGCTTTGACGGGGACAATATCGCCAGTGCGCTGGCCGCCAATCAACAGTGGCTATTAAGCCGCTCGTTTAAATATCATCGCCCCCGCGGCGCACTGACCATGGCCGGGCAAGATGCCAACACCATGATTCAGCTGCCCTCGGACCCCAACGCTCTAGCGGATCGCATTCCGCTCAGTGAGGGTCTTGAGGTAATGGGACAAAACTACAGCGGCAGTCTCAATCGCGACCGCGGCGCCGTGCTCGGATTGTTTTCCCGCTTTTTGCCCGTGGGTTTTTATTACAAAGCCTTTTTTAAACCAGCGGGCATGTGGGAAAAGTGGGCACTGTTAATTCGCAAAAAAGCCGGACTCGGCACAATTAACCAGGACTACCAGCCTGAATACTACGACAAGCAGTACCAATTTTATGATGTCGCCGTAATCGGAGCCGGACCCGCTGGTTTATCCGCCGCACTAGAGGCGGCGAAAAGCGGTGGCGAAGTATTGTTGGTGGATGAAAACGCCAGCCTCGGTGGCTCGCTTAATTACAGTCGCCTGGATGCCGAAGGCACAGCTGCCCGTGAACTACGTCAGCGCCTAGTGGCCGAGGTAGAAGCTACAGCCAATATTACCGCTATGACCAGTGCAACCTGCAACGCTTGGTTCGCTGATAACTGGCTGCCAATTATTTGCGGCAAGCGACTCTACAAAGTGCGCGCCAAGCAGACCATTCTCTGTGTTGGCTCCATGGAGCAGCAAGCGGTGTTCCATAATAACGATCTCCCTGGCGTGATCATGAGCAGCGCCGCGCAGCGACTGATGCATCTCTATGGCGTGCGTCCCGGCAAAAGCGCAGTAGTGCTTACTGGCAACAATGAGGGCTATGGCACCGCGCTGGATCTTCTCGATGCCGGTGTTGAGGTCAAGGCGGTTATCGATTTGCGCCACCAACCCGAATATGACGCGGTTGCCAAATATGCTGTCAGCAAAGGCCTGGAGGTCAAAACAGGCTGTGCAGTGTACGCCGCTAACAAAGATCCCAGCGGCCTGCATCTGGGTTCGGTGGAAGTGCGTGACATTATTGATCAGGGTGTCTGTGCAACACCTGAAAGTGGCAAGGGCGAAATCATTGACTGCGACGTGCTGTGCATGTCCGTGGGTTACACCCCTACTTATCAGCTTATTTGTCAGGGTGGCGGTCAGCTAAGCTATGACGACGATAGCTCGATGTTTACTCTCACCAACTGTCCCCCGAGCTGTCAGATTGCCGGATCAGTCAATAGCCACTGGCGGCTGGATGATGTGGTAGCCGATGCCAAACGGGCTGCCTTAATCGCAACCAACGCATTAGAGCTGACCAGCGCAACAGTCCCTGAGACCATTGCCCTGTCACAGCAACAGAGCCCAAACTTTGGCTGGCCGATTTTTGCCCATCCCAAGGGCAAGGAGTTTGTCGACTTCGATGAAGATCTACAGATTGCCGATATTATTAATGCCACCAAAGATGGCTACGAGCATATCCAGCTGGTGAAACGCTACTCCACCTGTGGCATGGGCCCTTCACAGGGTCGTCACTCAGCACTGGCAACGGCCCGTTTAGTCGCCGCCGCGACCAATAGAACCGTAGCTCAGACTGGTGTCACCACCGCGCGACCACCGTTTTCCGCTGAGCATCTAGCCCACAGTGCCGGGCGCAGCTTTTACCCGGCCCAGCGCAGCAATATGCACTATCGCCATCTTGAAGCTGGCGCGCAGATGCTTCAGGCCGGTGCCTGGTATAGACCTGCCTTTTACGGCAGCAGCGATCAACGCCAAGTGTGCATTAACCTTGAAGTGACTAATGTGCGCCACAATGTCGGTCTAGTGGATGTCTCGACACTGGGTGGACTCGAAGTGCGCGGCCCCGATGCAGCGGAATTTTTAAATCGCTTTTATACCTTTGGCTTTTTAAAGCAGCCTGTGGGCAAAGCCCGCTATGCCCTGCTCACCAATGAAGCGGGAGTGGTGATCGACGACGGTGTTGCCTGTCGCTTTAGTGAACAACACTACTATGTCACCGCCACCACCGGCGGCGTAGGCAATGTCTATCAGAGTATGCTCAAGTGGAATGTCCAGTGGCGTTTGGATGTGGATATAGCCAATGTCACCTCCGCCTATTCCGCGGTGAATATCGCCGGGCCCAATGCCCGCAAAGTGCTGGCCAAGGTCTGTTCTGATATAGATCTGGACAGCCAAGCCTTTCCCTATATGGGGGTTCGTGAAGGCAGCGTTGCCGGTATACCCGCCCGTGTTATCCGTGTCGGTTTTGTCGGTGAGCTGGGTTATGAGGTGCATATACCTCAGCACTGTGGCGAAGCCCTCTGGGATGCATTGATCGCTGCAGGCGCTGAGTTCGATATCAAGCCCTTTGGTATAGAGGCACAGCGTATTCTGCGCCTCGAAAAAGGCCATATTATTATCGGTCAGGACACCGATGCCATGTCCAACCCCAATGAAGTCAATATGGGCTGGGCTATCGCCAAGAAGAAGCCCTTCTTTGTCGGCGGCCGCAGTATTCAAGAACTGAACAAAACGCCACTCAAGCGCTGTCAGGTGGGCTTTGTGGTTAACGACGCCAATGCGCCAATTCCTCTGGAGAGCCACCTGGTTCTCGATGGCGATCGCATGACCGGTCGGGTGACCTCGTGCAACTATTCACCAACCCTGAATAAGCCAGTGGGTCTAGCCTTTGTCGAACCAGATCAAGCCGAAGCCGGCAGCCGCTTCACTATCAAATCCAGTGGTGGCGTGATGGTCGATGCAATGGTGGTGCAGCTGCCCTTTTACGATCCCGAAACTCAGCGCCAGGAGCTTTAAATATGTCATCGACAATTGCCAGCAGTGCCCTGCGCCGCAGCCAACTCTATCGCCGTCATATTGAAATGGGTGCCGAATTTATCACCCTTGGCGACCGAGTTGTGGTTTCCCACTATGGCAGTAACCAAGAAAAGCAACAGGCTCAGCACTTGGGTCTAGCCGATCTCTCAACCCTGCCCCGCGCCGGTTTTAAAGGTCCGGGAACGCCAGATTGGGCTCTGGGCTTGGCGATGGAGCTTCCAGTACAACCCAATAGAGCTACACTGCAATCTGATGGCACACTGGTGGCGCGTCTATCCCAGAGCGAGCTGTTGCTGGCCAGTAATCTAGATGGCCTATCTCAGTGCATTGCCAGTGCAACCGAGGCTCAGCTCGCCGAGTCTGTCTATAGTTTACCGCGCAGTGATAGTCACAGCTGGCTGGTTCTCTGTGGCAGTCAAGCAGCGACGACACTGGCTAAAGTCTGTGGTGTCGATCTGCGGGCCCATAAATTTGCCAATGGTGAAATAGCCCAGACCTCGATTGCGAAAATTAATGGGGTAATAGTGCGCAATGATTTGGGCGAGACCCTTAGCTACTGTATTTTTAGCGACAGCAGCTCGGTTGAGTTTCTGTGGGATAGTTTGCTCGACGCTATGGCCGAATTTGAGGGTGCCGCGGTGGGTGCGCAAGCACTTCGCGACTGTCGATAATCTGCTGTTAAGCCGCAAGCTGTTCCAGTACTTGAGGATGGCTCTGGGCGACTTTTATTAGTGTCACTGCAGCACTGTCCGGCTGCTTGCGGCCCTGTTCCCAATCACGCAGAGTGCCCACAGGAATGCCCAATAGTTTGGCAAAGGCAGGCTGAGTTTTGTGCAGTTCACTGCGAACACTAATCACCAACAACTGCTCTGGGGACCAGGTTTTTGTCGAGGCTCCCGCTTTAATCGCCAGAACATCATCGAGCAGGGCTTGGCCTGCAGTGGTCATTTTACTTGGCCTTTTTCTAGGCCTTTTTCTAGGCTTAGTCGCCATCGATCGCCTCCTTAATTTTTTTCAATTCGTGAGCCGGAATGGTTTCGTGCTCATTCTTGCTGTACAGGGTTAACAGCCAGATGACCTTGGAAGAGCTAGTGAAATAAATAATTCTCACACCACCGCTCTTGCCTCTATTACCTTTGGTCCAGCGAATTTTTCTAACGCCACCAGAGCCCACCACTACCTCGCCTGCCCTCGGGTTGGCAGCGATATAAACAATAAATTTCTCGTAATCCGATGGCGCCCAGACCTTGTTCGCCTTGGATGAGAAGATTCCCGTTTCGATAACTGTTTGCAAATATGCTATACGGCTAAGCCGTACTCCGTCAAGCTAAAAGTCCAACTTTAAATGACGGCGGTCGCTGCAACTAGTAACAGAGGCCAACAGTGGAATCCAATACACAATTAACAGCAACAAACTGCACCTAATACAATTAACGGGTAATAAGTAATCATTGCTGATTTGCTACCTATATTAAGTTTAAGTGCTTTGTCATAGTTTGTTTTTAGATAACAGTATGTTTAGATGTTGAGTTCAAAGTGATGACAGTCAAACTGCCACAATAATAATTAAACCTGTTAATCAGCCTGTTAACCAAAATAAGGGAAAACCCAGCATGTCAGAGCAGACTTCAAAAGAAATCCGATCAACAGTGACCAGCGATGGTGATATCACAATCTCTATAGTTAACGTCGCTATGCCAATACCCAAAGAAAACGAAGTCTTGATCAAAGTCGAGGCATCGCCGATTAACCCATCGGATCTTGCGCTTCTGACCACCTTTGCTGCAGATTTAGACAGCCTGACTGTATCCGGCTCAGGTGATAACACTGTCGCGTCAATGAAAGTGCGCCCGGCGCTCATGAAGGCCATGACTCCAAGACTGGACCAAGCTATGCAGGCCGGTAATGAAGGCTCTGGTGTAGTGGTCGATGCAGGAGCCAATGCCAAACAGCTGATTGGTAAAACTGTAGGCGTGGCCGGTGGTGCCATGTATGCCCAGTACCGCTGTGTGCCAGCTCAAAGCTGCCTGGTAATGGACGACGGCACTACTCCTGCTCAAGCGGCCTCGTCATTTGTTAACCCTTTAACCGCCCTAGCCTTTGTTGAAACCATGAAAATGGAAAATCACACAGCCCTAGTGAACACTGCCGCAGCCTCAAATCTTGGTCAAATGCTGGTTAAAATCTGTAAGGACGACGGCGTTCCCCTGGTCAATATAGTGCGTAAAGCCGAACAGGTTGAGGTGCTTAAGAGCTTGGGTGCCGAGCATGTCTGCAACACCAGCGACGAGAGCTTTATGCAGGACTTGGTTGCTGCCTTAATCGCCACGGGCGCTACCTTGGCATTTGATGCCACCGGCGGTGGCAATGGCGGCAAGCTTCCAGGACAGATATTGGCGGCTATGGAAATCGCGGCCAACAAGACAGCTAAAGAATACAGTCGCTACGGTTCAGATATTCACAAGCAGGTTTATATCTATGGTGGCCTGGATCAATCGCCAACCATTTTGAACAGATCATTTGGTATGCAGTGGGG
>JAFMBU010000085.1 GCA_017858295.1 Porticoccaceae bacterium
CGCTGGCCCGGCAATGTCCGTGAACTGCAAAATGTGTTGGTGCGCGGCATGGTCTTGGCCAATGGTGCTCCTATTGATGTACAGCACTTACTGTTTGATGACATTCAACTAGCGGATAGCTTTGACAGCCGCCCGAGCCAAATTCAGAACAATCCTTTTGCCCAGTACGCCTCTCCGCGAACGGCACCAGCAAAGGATAGCTCGGCCGTTTGGGCAGCACCTCAAGCCAGTACCGAAGGATTGAACGAAACCGTTAAGCACAGTGAGTGGCAAGCCATTATGAATGCCTTAAGTGGCACTCGCAGTCGCGAGCACGCGGCAGAGCAGCTGGGCATAAGCCCGAGAACCCTGCGCCACAAATTACAGAGATTGCGCGAGCAGGGTATCAATGTTACCCGTGCCTACGCGCGCTAGAGGAATAGATCATGGTTAGTCCCGTTAATGCCGGAAATGTTGAATCCCTATTGAGTCAGATTCGACAGTACCAAGCTCAGGCCGCTCAAGGAGTCGATATCTCATCGACCCAGCGGGTTGATAGCCAGTCTGCCACAGGCGGTGGTTTTGCCGATGCGGTCAAAGGCGCACTGAATGAAGTGAACAGCGCACAGATGCTCTCGAAAGCATCGCGCACGGCCTACGAGAGAGGTGAAGATATGCCCCTCACTGATGTCGTAATGAATATGCAGAAGTCATCGCTGGCCTTTGAAGCAACGTTGCAGATTCGCAACAAAGTGCTCAAGGCTTACGAAGACATTATGAACATGCCCGTTTAAAGAACGTTTAAAGAGATATAAGAAATGGCAACCACAGCAGCAACTACAACTCAGAATATGGCCCCCGCAGTAGCCGGCGCCACTGGTGCAATGGCTCAAGCTGGACAGGCTCAAGCACCGGCCACTCAGGCCGCGGCGAATAACAGTGTTGGCTTGCCCAATGTCACTGAAATTCTGCAGCAACCTGCGGTGCGCAAAGCGATGCCGGCGATTATTGCTTTCCTAAGTGTGGCGGTTTTCCTTATTGCCTATTCATGGCTGCAGGACCCGGTCTATCGCACAGTCTATCCTGGGCTCTCCGAGTCTGATCGGCAGATGGCCTTTGAGGCGCTCTCCGGAGCCGACTTTAAAGCCCGCATCGATAGCGGCACTGGCGAGCTAAAAGTGCCCGATGACCGCTATCATGAAGCGCGAATTTTCCTAGCCTCTCGCGGTTTACCGCAAGAGGGCACAGGCGGTGGTATTAGCGGCCTTACCGACGAAGCCTCGATGACCTCCAGTCAGTTTATGGAGCAGGTGCGATATGTTTCCGCCATGGAGCAGGAACTTGCTCGCAGCATTACTCAGATCAACACCATTCGCTCTGCCCGAGTGCATTTAGCCTCACCCAAACAGAGCGTGTTTGTGCGCAACAGAACCCCGGCAAAAGCCTCAGTTGTGGTTTCGCCCTATCCCGGTAGACAGGTTTCCCGCTCTCAGGTTGAAGCCATCACCCATATGGTCTCCTCAAGTATTCCCTATCTGGCCACGGAAGATGTAGTGGTGGTTGATCAGCGAGGCAAACTTCTCACTGACGCCAATAATTTTGCCTCCATGCAGCTTAACTCTGCCCAAATGGAACATAAGCAGCGCTTGGAAGAGACCTATCGCAATCGTATCGATGCTCTGTTGATGCCGGTTGTTGGCATGGGCAATGTGCGCGCCGAAGTGGATATTCAAATCGATTACACCGAAGAAGAGTCGACCTTTGAAGAGTACGACGGCAATAACAATGGACCTAAAGCGCGCTCCGAAGTGCTTTCGTTAGATCAGGATGCCACCCAGAAAGCTCAGGGCATCCCCGGCGCCACCACCAATACTATTCCAGAGGCACCCCAGGCCATAGTCAATGGCCAGCTGAATGCTGACGAAAGTGACGGAGGCATGCGCACATCGAGCAGTACCACCACCAGAAATTATGAAATGGACCGCACAGTCCGCCATGTTAAACGCCAGGGCGGCAGTGTCGAGCGCATCTCTGTGGCGGTGGTTATCAATGAGCCTGTGGGACAGGTCAGTGATGGAGATGATCCAGCAGCAGTGCTAGCCGCTCAGAGTTTTACCGAGCTCGAACTAGAGCGCTTTACCGACCTGGTTAAAGGTGTTGTCGGCTATGATGGCGATCGCGGTGATGTGGTTACCATAGTTTCGGCTAAATTCGAAAAGCCCGCGCCCTTTGAATCGGCTGTTGTCTGGTACGAAAACCATCAGATTATCAGCGCCATCAAAACCCTTGGCGCCGCGATCGTGTTTCTCTTTATCCTCTTTGGCGTAGTGCGCCCAGTAGTCAAAGCCTACTTGCCAGCGCTGGATGAAAGCCTCGCTGAAGGCGCTCAGTCGAGCTCTAAAGACGGCGAACTCAATGATGAAGAAATGCGCTTGATTGAAATGGGCGACGGCGAGTCACTGGAAGATATTAAGGCCAAGTTAAAGCCGAAAAAATCCACCATATCCGCAGAGATGTTGGATACGGCAAATACCTACGACGACAAAGTTGCACTAGTGCGCCTATTGGTTGCCGAAGATTCTGGTCGAGTGGCTAACGTATTGAAGAAAATGATTCGCCCCTTATAGCGCGGCGAGGAGACTTAAAATGGCAGACCCCAAAGTAAAAGACGCAGTAGTTGTAGAGCCTGTACCCATATCCGAGGCACTGCAAACTGAACTCGACGGCATGACCACCACAGACCGAGCGGCGGTGATAATGCTATTGCTCGGTGAACAGCAAGCAGCTGATATTATTCGCTATCTCAGCCCGCGAGAAGTTCAGGCGCTGGGTTCAGCTATGGTCGGTGTTGCAGACCTCTCCCAAGAAGCGGTCAATATTGTACTCGACAACTTTGTTGTGACTATAAAGCAGCAGACCAGCTTGGGCCTGGGCACTGGCGACTATGTTGAAAAAGTCCTCAACCGAGCGCTCGGTGAAGACAAGGCGGCTACAGTGCTGGGCCGAATTATGCCCGGCTCCTCGAGCAAAGGCTTAGAAATTTTGCGCTGGATGGATGCCCGTTCAATCGGCGATATGATCGGCGAAGAGCATCCACAGGTTGTAGCTATTATTCTCTCAGTGCTGGAATATGATATTGCGGCTGATGTACTGAACTTCTTGCCCAAGGAAAATCGCGCTGAAATTATGCAGCGCGTGGCGAGTCTAGAAACAGTCCAGCCATCGGCAATGGACGAGCTAGAAGGCATTATGCAGCAGCAGTTTAGCTCCAGCTCATCGGCCAAATCTTCAAGCTTTGGTGGTGTTGCCACCGCAGCGAAGATTATGAACTTCACTAAAGTGGATCTGGAAACCTCAATTATGAGTGGCGTATCTGGTCTCGATGAAGAGCTGGCACTGAAGATTCAGGACAGCATGTTCACCTTTGATAATCTTGGTGGCGTTGATAATCGCGCTATTCAGGTACTGATGCGCAGCGTTGAGTCGGATCTGTTGATGACTGCACTGAAAGGTGCCGATGAAGAGGTCAGAGAGAAATTCCTCGACAATATGTCCCAGCGCGCCCGGGTTATGTTCCTCGACGATATGGAAGCCAAAGGGCCGATCAGAATCACCGATGTGGAAGATGCGCAGAAGACTATTATGCGTCTTGCTCGAGTGCTCTCGGATAAAGGTGAGCTGGTGCTCGCTGGACGAGGGGATGACTTTGTCTAAATCAGACTCATCTGTCAGCTGGCGTCTCAACGAATTGATTAGTGCCGGTCGCAAAGCTAAGGCCTTTGCCGCTGCGGGCTGGAACAATGCCCCAGACCAAGCTGGCGAGGTTGACGCCGCTGATAACAGCACTGGCTTTCAGCTCTGGGCGCCAAAAGTACTTGATAGCCAAGGCGAGGTCGAAGCTGACCCCAGTGTCGAGCAAGGCATAGATGAAGCCGCCCTCGCGGAACAGGCAGCCGCCTCAGAAGTAGAGCTGGAACCTGTTGCCGAAGAGTCGCCACCGGCGGCACCCTCATTTGATCAGCAAGCACTAGACCAAGCTAGCAGCGACAGTTTCGATAAGGGTTATCAGCAGGCCATGGAGGAAGCCGAAGGCAAATGGGCCAGTGCCCGAGATGAGTTTATCGCCTTCACGGAATCCCTGCGTAGCGCTCAAGCAAAAGATAGCGATTTTCACCAACCTCTAAAAAAGCTCGCCCTGCACCTGGCAGAGCAGTTGGTTCGTGGTGAATTGACTCAATCCACAGCCACCGTCGAGCGATTAATCGACGCAGCTATTAAAGATATTGAGCAGCAGGGTGAAGGTCCTATAGTGGTCAATCTAAGCGCTGCAGATCACCGGCAATTTAGCGCCCATCTCAGCAGCGATCTAGAGCACCTAAGTCTGCGTGTAGACCCGACTTTGACTCAAGGTAGTGTCAGAATAACCATGGATGACAGCGCCGTTGAAGATTTAATCGAAACCCGCCTGTCTGCCCTGAGCGAAAAGATGCTCGGCCTGCCAGAACATCATTCGGCCCCGGCATCCGTCCCTGGACACAAAACCCGGGGTCAAAAGGCCGCTGAGGAAGACGCCACTATTATTGAGGCTGTTGCAGAGTCGCTTGAGGATATTACTGAACTGTCTATCAACGAGACGACTGAACAGCCTAGCCCCAAGAAGACTAACGACCTTGACCCTAGCATTGAGGGTGAGCTCCCAGATGCTTGATTTCTCTGCCGCCATCGATAGTCAAATTGCCGAGTTGATGGTCCCTGAGCCCATTCTCAGTGGCAAGCTGGTGCGCGTGGTCGGCTTGACCCTTGAAGCCAAAGGGATTATCGCCCCCTTAGGTGCGCACTGTCGGGTTGAAAATGTCGACATGGGCACCCAAGTTGACGCAGAAGTGGTCGGCTTTAATGACGATACCCTCTATCTAATGCCCTTTTCCGAGCCCGTTGGCATAGGCCCTGGCGCCCGCGTCTGGGTGGTTTCCAAACACGCCAAAGCGTCCCTGGGCGAAGCTATGTTAGGTCGCGTGATCGACGGACTCGGGCAGCCCCTGGATGGGGGTGGTCCCATCGCCTACAGCGACCAGCTAGGCCTTGAAGGTCTGGCCATTAACCCAATGGAAAGAGGGCCGATTAAAAACATTCTCGACACTGGCATCAAAGCCATCAACACCTGCCTAACCCTAGGTCAAGGTCAGCGCATTGGCCTGGTGGCCGGCTCTGGCGTTGGCAAAAGTGTTCTGCTTGGCATGTTGACGCGCAACACCGAAGCCGATGTTGTGGTTATTGGTTTGATCGGAGAGCGCGGCCGCGAAGTTCAGGAATTTATTCAGCACACCCTTGGAGAGGAGGGTTTGGCCAAATCTGTGGTCGTCGCAGCACCGGCCAATATTTCTCCGGTACTGCGCCTCAAAGCCACTTATCTGACCCACTTGATCGCCGAATACTTTCGCGATCGCGGCAAAAATGTCCTGATGCTCTGCGACAGTCTTACCCGAGTTGCCCATGCACAGCGCGAGATTGGTTTGGCGATTGGCGAGCCACCCACTGCAAAAGGCTATCCACCTTCAGTGTTTGCTATGTTGCCGCGGCTGATTGAGCGCACAGGAGTTGGACGCAACGGCTACGGCTCTATTACCGCAATGTACACAGTATTAGCCGAGGGCGATGACCGTGCTGACCCCATTGTCGACATTGCTCGAGCCTCTCTCGATGGTCAGGTGCTGCTATCGCGGGCTCTGGCAGACGCCGCGCACTATCCGGCAATTGATCTATCTGGCTCGATCTCAAGAGTCATGCCCAACCTAGTCGACCCCCAGGTGCTTAAAGCGGCCAACCGTTTCCGCCGCCTGTGGACGCTCTACCAGCAAAACGAAGATTTAATTCAAGTCGGCGCCTATGAAGCAGGCACCAACCCAGATCTTGACGAAGCCATCCGCCTGCGTCCCGGCATGGAAGCGATTCTGCGACAGGGCAGCGATGAATCTGTGCCGCTGCATCAGAGTCAGGCGATCGTTATGCAATTAACCGCTCAGGGCAAACAATGAAAACAGTCTGGTCAGCACTGCTCGCGAAAGCCGAGCGAACACTGCGCGATGCGCGACTAAGGCTCGCCGAGATTAATCGGCGCCGTGAAAATGCTCTGTTGCAGGCGGAGAAAGTGACCGCCTTGCTGTTGGACTACAATCAACAGCTACACGAAGTTCAGCAGCGCGATCACAACGCCACTGAAGTGAACAATTACCGTCACTTTATTGTTCAGCTGCAGGAGCTTAAAAGCCGTTCAAAATACGAACAACAACGTATCGATATCGAGTTTCAGTTAGCGCGCCAAGTATTAATCAGCGCCGAACGCGAGCGTATGAAAGTCGATCATCTTGCCACCCGCGCCAAAGAGCAACTGCAGCGCGAGGCGTTGTCACTCGAGACTCGCAGTATCGATGCTCAAGCCATTCAGCAGCATAACTTTCGCGCTCGCATCTCTTAAACCCCCAAACTACAGCCGAGTTGTGGTCAAACTATAACTCTCTGCCTAGGCCTGCTAAAGCTCAGGCCACACAGGCGAACTAGCTCAAGTCTGTCGCCGTGAGCTGGTTAACTCTGCCCCTGTCGGTTTATTGGCATGTGTCTTGCAAATATCCTCTGTAACTAGGATATGGCACAGGACTAAAAGCGAATATGCTTGAATCAAAAAACATTCTACTGGATATAGGTAGAGCCCAAAATACAGACAAAGCAGGCCCTGCAGGGTTATCCCAAGACGCTGCAACAGAAAAGTCAGGGCAATTTTCAGCGTTGCTTGGGAATGCCGTGGGAAAATTTAAAGCGGCCGAAAGCGGCAACAAAGCGCCGCTTTCGGCACAGCAATCAGTTGCCGCTGACATAAAGTCCTCAGAGCTGTTGTCTACTCGGGTCTTGCAGGGTGGCACCGCTCTTATAGTTGCTGGCCCCGAGCCCACTGACGCTGGCCTGCTAGCCTTTGCACGTGCTCAGGGCATAGATCCTGAAGCCCT
>JAFMBU010000086.1 GCA_017858295.1 Porticoccaceae bacterium
CTGCAGCAACAGTAGCCTGCCACACATCAATATCCAAAAAAATGGGGCCATCAAACTAGCCTACCAACAGGCATCTCTATTCCACCGTAATTAAGTGATATTTAAAAATGAACCGCCCGAGAGGAATTGCTAAAAGAGCACAAGCAACCTGTATGTAGATAATAGTTATTGATTAACAAGTCCGCTGTGACTGAGCAGGGACCGGAATTTACTCTTCTTAAATCACTGTTCAAATCTACTCAACAGTAACGGACTTTGCCAAGTTACGTGGTTGATCCACATCGGTGCCTTTGAGCAAGGCAACATGATAGGAGAGCATCTGTAATGGCAGGGTATAGATAACCGCTTCGAGACTTTTTGGCACATGGGGCATATCGATAACCGTAGTACCCGGCTCACTGACAAAGCCACTGGCAACATCGGCGAAGACAAAAAGCTGGCCACCGCGGGCGCGAACTTCATGTAAATTGGATTTTAATTTTTCCAATAATTGATTATTTGGCGCCACAGTAACAACTGGCATATCTTCATCCACCAGCGCCAGCGGTCCATGCTTTAATTCACCAGAGGGATAGGCTTCAGCGTGAATATAGGAAATTTCTTTTAGCTTGAGCGCTCCTTCAAGGGCAATCGGATACTGCTCTCCACGACCTAAAAATAGCGCATGATGTTTATTGGCAAAGGATTCCGATACAGCTTCAATAACTGAATCAAGGGCCAGAACCTGAGTGCAAAGCTGAGGTAATTGGTGCAGATTTTCAACTAATTCTTTTTCAGTTTCCGCATCCAATCCATTATGTTTAGCTAGAGATAATGAGAGCAACTGCAGCGCTACAAGTTGAGTGGTAAAAGCTTTGGTTGACGCGACGCCAATCTCGGGGCCGGCGAGGGTCATCAAGGAGATATCGGATTCCCGCACCAGTGAACTATTGGCCACATTACAGATCGCCAAAAATCCAAGGTAGCCATTTTCTTTTGCTTTGCGCAGGGCCGAAAGGGTATCAGCTGTTTCACCGGACTGAGAAATCGTGACAAACAATGTACCCGCTGGCACCGGTACTTTGCGGTAGCGATACTCACTGGCAACTTCAACCTGACAGGGAATACTGGCATATTCTTCGATCCAATATTTTGCTACTAGGCCGGAGTGAAAACTTGTGCCGCAGGCAATAATATGAATATTTTTTGTTTCCGCAAATAGGCCGTCTGCTTTGTAGCCAAAGATCGCTTCGCGAATATGATCAGCAGCTAATCGACCACTAATAGTGTTGCCTAGCACTGTCGGCTGTTCGAAAATTTCTTTTTGCATAAAGTGCCGGTACTGCCCCTTTTCTGCAACTTGATCGGCTTCATCTAGCTCATTAATTGGACGAGTAATCTCGGCCCCAGACTGATCGAAAATGGTGTAATTGGCGCTGGTTAGTTCAACCAAATCACCTTCTTCTAAGAAAATAAAACGATCGGTTACCTGACGCAGCGCCATCTGGTCCGAAGCGATAAAGTTCTCATCGATGCCAACGCCAATCACTAGCGGACTGCCACTGCGGGCCGCGATAATAGTCTCGGGATAGTCCTCACAGATGACACCCAATGCATAGGCACCCTCAAGACGGGTGATGGTTTGCGCAACAGCACTGCGCAGATTTTCGGTTTCCTGTAAGTAGTAGTGGACTAAGTGGGCGACCACTTCCGTGTCGGTAGCGGACAAAATCGAATAACCAGCGGCGACCATTTCTGCGCGCAGTTCGACGTGATTTTCAATAATGCCATTGTGTACTACAGAGACCCCAGCGGAGTTATGCGGGTGCGAATTAATCGTGCTTGGCTCTCCGTGAGTCGCCCAGCGGGTATGGGAGATCCCGGTTGAACCGCTGACTGGGTTTGCCTCTGCTACATTGACCAGCTCGGCAACCTTGCCAATATTTTTCCGCGTCTGCAGCTTTTGCTCGCTATCAATGATTGATAAACCAGCTGAGTCATAGCCGCGATACTCTAAGCGGCGAAGCCCTTCAATAAGAATTTTGTACACATTACGCTGGGTGACAGCACCGACAATTCCACACATAGTCTAACTTCCTAGTTGTTTTTAGTCGGGCGTTTCCAGCCCGGTATATTACGTTGTTTAGCTCTACCAACCGCCAGATGGCCAACCGGTACTTCAGAACTGATGGTTGAGCCCGCGGCGACAAAGCCGTCCTGGCCTATGGAGACGGGGGCAATCAGTGTGCTGTTGGAGCCGACGAAGCTATTATCTCCGATTTCGGTTTTATGCTTATTCACCCCATCGTAGTTGCAGGTGATGGTGCCGGCGCCAACATTAACGTTTTCTCCAAGCTCGGCGTCGCCCACATAGCTGAGGTGATTGATCTTACTGCCGTTGCCCACAATGGCCTTTTTAGTTTCGACAAAATTACCCACCTTGGTATTAGAACCCAGTTGGGTACCGGGGCGAATTCGGGCGAAGGGGCCCAGCACTGCGCCATCACCAATGGTCGATTGCTCGATGACTGTGTTGGCTTTTATCTCAACGCCGTCGCCTATATGGCTATCAGTGATCTGGCAGTTGGGCCCTATAGAAACGTTGGACCCAATGGTAACAGTGCCTTCAAATAGGCAATTTATGTCGATAAAGTTGTCGCTGCCGGCGCTCAGTGCACCGCGCTGATCAAAGCGAGCGGGGTCTGCAAGACTTGTCCCTGAAGCCATTAAGTCCTCGGCTAGCTGCAGCTGATAGGTGCGCTCAAGGGCGGCTAACTGTTGACGGCTGTTAATGCCTTCAACTTCACTTGCTGAGGTTGGCTGTATGCCATTGATGTTGTAACCGGCGCCGCGGGCAATGGCGATCAGATCGGTAAGATAGTATTCACCCTGGGCATTTTGATTGCCGATTTTGGGCAGCCAGGCATGCAGCAGCTCGGCGGTCAGCGCCATGACGCCAGTATTCACTTCATGGATATCCAGTTGCTCATGGTTGGCATCTTTTTGCTCAACAATGGCCTCAATCTGCCCCTGATTATCGCGGATAATTCGGCCATAACCTGAAGGGTTGGGGAGCTCTATGGTCAGCAGAGATATATGATCGTTGTCTACGGCCGCCAGCATCTTGGAGATAGTGGTGGGGGTAATCAGCGGCACATCGCCATAGAGAATAATTACTTTAGCCTGATCACGGAGTTCGCCCAAAGCACACTTAACCGCATGGCCAGTGCCAAGCTGTTCGCTCTGCTTGACCATGGAAAATGCCGACTCAGGATAAGTTTGACGAACAATGTCTGCGCCATGACCGGTGACAACAATCTTATGGGCATCAGCGATTGCATTAGCTGCGTCCAGTACATGGGTCAGCATTGGCTTGCCGGCGAGCTTATGGAGGACTTTTGGCAGTTGAGAGCGCATCCGCGTGCCTTTGCCTGCTGCGAGAATAACGATGTCTGTTTTTGTCATGGTATATTCACTTTTACATTGTTTTGATATTAACCCATACAGCAACGGTAGTGTTAAACCATTGCTAACACAACCCTATGGGTAATCACTCAAGCCCCGTGAAAGCGTAATTACAGAGACAAAAAAGGGCAGCCGTAGCCACCCTTTTTTAAACTGCTATTACTGATCAACCACCGAGCTTTTTACGCAGGGTTTGCACTGTACGCAGCTGAGCCGTCGCTTCAGCTAACATTGCGGCGGCTTTGGAGTACTCAATTTCACCGGACTGGTTGGCGATTGCACTCTCTGCTTCTTTGACCGCTTCGGCTGCCGCAGCTTCGTCAATATCATTGGCGCGTACCGCAGTATCCGCCAATATGGAGATATTGTTCGGCTGCACTTCCAGATAGCCGCCTGACAGATAGTAAACTTCCTCTTCACCATTCTGCTTAACCAAACGTACTGGACCGGGCTTCAAATCACTGAGCAGTGGCGCATGACCGGCTGTTACACCCAGTTCACCCAGTGAGCCGGTGGCAACAACCATCTCGACCAACCCAGAGAACAGGGATTCATCCGCACTTACGATGTCACAATGCACTGTTATTGCCATGTCTTTATTGCCTTTGCTTTAGAAGTTTTTCGCTTTCTCTATAGCTTCATCAATCGAGCCAACCATATAGAACGCCTGCTCTGGCAGATCATCATACTGTCCATCCAGAATGCCCTGGAAGCCAGCAATGGTGTCTTTCAGTGAAACGTACTTGCCTGGTGAACCGGTAAAGATTTCAGCAACGTGGAATGGCTGTGACAAGAAGCGCTCAATCTTACGGGCGCGTGCTACAGCCATTTTGTCTTCTTCAGACAGCTCGTCCATACCCAGAATAGCAATAATATCCTTGAGCTCTTTGTAGCGCTGCAGTACTGACTGTACACCACGGGCAACGGCATAGTGCTCGGTACCAATAATCAATGGATCCAGCTGACGTGAAGTTGAATCCAGTGGATCTACCGCTGGGTAGATACCTTTAGAAGCAATGTCACGGCTCAGTACAACTGTGGAGTCTAGGTGAGCAAATGTGGTTGCAGGAGAGGGATCGGTCAAATCATCCGCCGGTACGTATACCGCCTGAACTGAGGTAATAGAACCGGTCTTAGTTGAAGTAATACGCTCCTGAAGAACACCCATCTCTTCTGCAAGAGTAGGCTGGTAGCCTACAGCAGAAGGCATACGGCCCAACAGTGCTGATACTTCAGTACCTGCCAATGTGTAACGGTAGATGTTATCGACGAACAAGAGGACGTCTTTACCTTCGTCACGGAATTTTTCAGCCATGGTCAAACCAGTCAGAGCAACACGCAATCTGTTTCCTGGAGGCTCATTCATCTGGCCGTATACCATGGCTACTTTAGATTCGCTTGGGGTCTCGATATTTACAACACCGGATTCCTGCATCTCGTAGTAAAAGTCATTACCTTCACGAGTACGCTCACCAACACCGGCAAATACAGAGAGACCGCTGTGCTCTGTTGCAATGTTGTTGATCAGCTCCATCATGTTAACGGTTTTACCAACACCGGCACCGCCGAAGAGTCCAACCTTACCGCCTTTGGCGAAAGGACAAACCAAGTCGATTACCTTGATACCTGTCTCAAGCAGATCGTCGGAAGCAGCCAGCTCATCATAGGCTGGTGGCTTGCGGTGAATCGCCATACGCTCTTTCTCGCCGATAGGACCTTTTTCGTCAATCGGGTTGCCGAGAACGTCCATGATGCGGCCGAGAGTTTCAATGCCTACTGGAACTGAAATCGGTGCCTTGGTGTTAACTACGCCAAGTCCACGGCTGACGCCTTCAGATGCGCCCATAGCAATAGTACGTACCACGCCGTCACCCAGCTGCTGCTGAACTTCGAGAGTTAAGCCTTTGCCGTCGACTACTAGTGCGTCATATACGCTGGGTACCTGATCACGTGGAAATTCCACATCGATCACAGCACCAATAATTTGTACGATTCTTCCGCTACTCATGTCCGGTTCCTCTTTACTAAATCTTTTAAATTCGTTTCGCTTTAAACAGCTGCTGCGCCACTTACAATTTCTGACAGCTCTTGGGTAATCGCTGCCTGACGCGCTTTGTTATAAAGCAGTTGCAATTCGTCAATCATTTCACCGGCATTCTCGGTGGCATTTTTCATTGCGAGCATACGTGCTGCCTGCTCACAGGCTTTATTTTCTACCACACCCTGATATACCTGAGATTCGATATAACGAATCAACAGACCGTCCAGTAGCTCCTTGGCATCGGGCTCATAGATATAGTCCCAGTGATGCTTAAGGCGAGCATCATCGTTTGCCGCTAGCGGCAGCAATTGCTCAACAGAAGGTGACTGCGTCATGGTGTTGACAAATTCATTGCTCACCACAAATAGCTTGTCGATACGGCCTTCATCGTAAGCGTCCAACATTACCTTTACGCCACCGATCAAATCAGCCGCATTGGGCTCGTCGCCTACATCTTTAACCGCCGCGACAACATTGCCGCCAACAGCACTGAAAAAACCGGCTGCTTTATTGCCAACAACGCAGATATCAACTTCAACACCCTGATCTGTCCAAGCCTTCATCGACTTTAGAGCCGCCTTGAACAGATTGATATTCAAACCACCGCAGAGGCCGCGATCCGTTGAGATCACGACATAGGCGACGCGCTTTACTTCGCGCTCAGTCAAATACTGGTGACGATACTCAGAAACCGCGTTGGCTATATGGCCCACTACATCGCGGATACGCTGTGCATAGGGCTTGCCCAACGACATGCGCTCCTGAGCTCGACGCATCTTGCTCGCCGCAACCATTTCCATGGCGCTAGTGATCTTCTGCGTGCTACCAATACTAGCAATTTTGGTTTTGACTTCTTTTCCGATTGCCATGTTTTATGCCTGTCCGATTACTCTGACTTACCAGGTTTGGGTTGCAATAAACTTGTCCAGAGCAGCTTTAAAGCCGGCCGCTATGTCGTCGTTATAATCGCCTGATGCATTGATTTGCGCCATCAGATCAGCGTGCTCTGCTTTCATATAAGAGAGCAGGGCTGCTTCAAAATCACCGATTTTGCTAACTTCAACCGCTTGCAAATAACCGTTGTCAGCTGCGTAAACCATCACGCCCATCTCAGCAATGCTCTGTGGCGAGTACTGCTTCTGCTTCATCAGCTCGGTGACGCGCTCACCGTGATCTAGCTGAGCTTTAGTCGCGTCATCGAGATCAGAGGCAAACTGCGAGAATGCCGCCAGCTCACGATACTGTGCCAGAGCAGTACGAATACCACCGGACAGTTTCTTGATGATCTTGGTCTGCGCTGCACCACCTACTCGAGATACCGAAATACCTGCGTTCATCGCTGGACGAACACCGGCGTTAAACATATCCGCTTCTAAGAAGATCTGACCATCGGTAATCGAAATTACGTTGGTCGGTACGAAGGCAGAAACGTCACCGGCCTGAGTCTCAATCACTGGCAATGCAGTCAATGAACCCGTCTT
>JAFMBU010000087.1 GCA_017858295.1 Porticoccaceae bacterium
GACCATATTATTCAGATGACCGGCGGCGGAGTGGATTACAGCTTTGAATGCATTGGTAATGTGGACGTAATGCGCCAAGCCCTGGAATGCTGCCATAAAGGCTGGGGTGAAAGCTGCATCGTCGGCGTCGCCGGAGCAGGCAAGCAGATTACCACTAGACCATTTCAGCTGGTTACCGGTCGTTCATGGCGTGGAACCGCCTTTGGGGGTGCCCGCGGTCGCACCGATGTGCCGCGCATTGTCGACTGGTACATGGATGGCAAGATCAATATTGATGATTTGATTACTCACAAAATGCCCCTCGAAGATATCAATAAGGCCTTTGATTTGATGCATTCTGGCGAGAGTATTCGCTCCGTCGTTGAGTTTTAGCTCTGGAGTTTTAAATGGTATCTCAAGCACTAGAACAGATTGGCACAAACCAAAGCTTTGGCGGTCAGCAGCTGCGCTACAAGCACCAGTCTGCAGTCTTAAACTGCGAAATGACCTTCAGTATTTACTTGCCCCCTCAGGCGAAAAATGGGCCTGTGCCGGTTTTATATTGGTTGTCGGGATTGACCTGCAACGACGAAAATTTTGTTCAAAAAGCCGGTGCTCAACAGCATGCTGCGGAGCATGGTATTGCCATAGTCTGTCCAGACACTAGCCCCAGAGGGGAAGGGGTCGCTGATGATCCAGAGGGGGCTTATGATATGGGTTTGGGGGCGGGTTTTTATGTCGACGCCACTCAGCAGCCCTGGGTTGAGCATTATCAGATGTATAGCTATATTCTTGAGGAGCTACCTGATCTTATTAACAGCGAGTTTCCAGTGGATAGTCAGCGCGTCTCGATTTCTGGGCATTCCATGGGCGGCCATGGCGCCTTGACCATTGCGCTTAAAAATCCTCAACGATTTAAATCCGTGTCGGCTTTTGCACCCATCTGTTCGCCGCTCAATTGCCCCTGGGGTGAAAAGGTATTGAGCAACTATTTGGGCGATGACCGTCAGACATGGCAACAATATGACACAGTGGAGCTGGTAAAGCAGGCGACACAGCACTTACCAGTGTTAGTTGATCAGGGAGATGCCGATAATTTTTTAACCGAGCAATTGAAGCCGGAGTTGCTGGTCAGGGCAGCTCGAGAGTCTGATTATCCTATGCAAATCAGAATGCAGCCTGACTATGATCACAGCTACTTTTTTATCGCTACATTTATAGCAGACCATATCGCCTTTCATGCCCGCGCTTTGGCTTGATAAGTTGAGTTAAAACCTGGCGTAAAGACTGAATCAATAAGCAGTCCTTATTAGGTAAATAAGAGTCGCTTGGGTAAGGCAGAACTGAGTAGTGATAGTGCTAGACTGCGTGCGCCGGGGTCCGTTCAATAGACTAACCGGCACATATAATCACAGGAGTAGTTGAGTTGGGTATCAGTCAAAATGAGCAGCAATCGATCACTGATTTAGTCGGGCAATACCAAGCCTTGCCCGGCGGCCTACTACCCCTTTTGCATGCTATTCAGGGCGACATAGGCTATGTGCCAGATTCGGCTGTGCCGATTATTGCCAAAGGCCTCAATCTCTCCCGCGCCGAGGTCCACGGCGTCATCAGTTTTTACCATGATTTTAAAACCTCCCCAGTAGGCCGCCACACTGTCCAAGTGTGTCGTGCTGAAGCATGCCAGTCTATGGGCTCTCGTCAGTTGGAAGCGCATGCCAAGCAGACCCTGGGTATAGACTACGGTGAAACTACTGCGGATGGGGCCGTCACACTCGAGCCGGTTTACTGCTTGGGCAACTGCGCCTGTTCGCCTTCTATACGAATCGATGATGCGATTTATGCGCGAGTTGATAGAGATCGTTTTGATGACCTGGTTTCCGGCCTCTCTTCAGAAAAGGGGGCAGCCAAATGAGGTTTTATATTCCTCAAGATACCACTGCATTAGCCCTAGGCTCAGAGTCTGTTGCCGGTGCACTGCAAACCGCGGGGATTGAACCCCTGCGCAATGGCTCCCGTGGCCTGTTTTGGTTAGAGCCATTGTTAGAAGTGGAAACTGATCAGGGGCGTATCGGCTTTGGTCCGGTCACCGCCAAGGATATCCCCAGCATTATCGACGCGCTGCAAACCGATCCAAGCAGCCACGACCTGTATCAGGGTGAAGTGGCAGAAATCCCCTATTTAAAATCCCAGCAGCGGCTCACCTATGCCCGTGCCGGTTTAGGCGATCCTGTTTGTTTGGATAACTACCAGTCACTAAGCGGTTTTAACGGCCTTAAGAAAGCCTTGCAGATGACCGGTCAGCAGATTGTTGATCAAGTGAAAGACTCTGGCCTTCGCGGCCGCGGGGGTGCAGCATTTCCTGCCGGTATTAAATGGCAGACGGTTCTAAACTGCGATTCTGATCAGAAGTATATTGTTTGCAACGCCGATGAAGGGGACTCAGGCACCTTTGCCGACCGACTAGTGATGGAAGCGGATCCCTACCAGCTGATCGAAGGCATGATCATTGCCGGCTTAGCGGTGGGCGCCAATCAGGGTTATATTTATCTGCGCTCGGAATATCCCGTTGCGCACAAACTGTTAAATATCGCTATCGAGCGTGCTATTCAAGCCAACTTTCTCGGCGAAAATATTCAAGGCTCCGGCAAAACCTTCCATCTTGAGGTGCGCTTGGGTGCCGGTGCCTATATCTGTGGTGAAGAGACCTCGCTGCTAGAGAGTCTTGAGGGCAAGCGTGGAATGGTTCGCGCCAAACCCCCATTGCCTGCCATTGAAGGTTTGTTTGGCAAGCCCACTGTAGTGAATAACGTACTCACTCTGGCAGCGATTTCCAGCATTTTGGACCAGGGCGCAGACCACTATCAGAACTTTGGTATGGGCCGCTCAAGGGGCACCCTAGCCATACAGCTGGCCGGTAATATTAAACGCGGTGGCCTGATTGAATTAGCCTTTGGTGTGACGCTCCGTGAAGTGGTGGAAGAGTACGGGCAGGGTACCTATAGCGGTCGTCCGATTCGTGCAATTCAGGTGGGCGGGCCATTGGGTGCCTTTTTGCCCGAGTCCCAGTGGGATACGCCCATGGACTATGAAGCTTTCGCCGCCATCAAAGCCATGATTGGTCACGGCGGCATTGTGGTGTTTGACGATACTGCGGACATGGCAGCGCAAGCCAGATTTGCCATGGAGTTCTGCGTAGTGGAATCCTGCGGTAAATGCACACCTTGCAGAATCGGTTCGGTACGCGGTGTTGAAGTGATCGACCGAATTGTTGCCAATGAAAATCGCGAGAATAATTTAATTTTGTTGCATGAGCTTTGCGACACCATGGAAATGGGCTCTCTCTGCGCCATGGGCGGCATGACACCATTCCCAGTGCGCAGTGCACTGGCACATTTTTCGAGTGACTTTACCGGCCAAGGTAGAGGAGATAACTGATATGTTGGAATTCTACGAACCCCAAGCAGATTACGGCACGCCAAAAAGCACCAGCACCACTATGGTCACCCTGAGTATTGATGGCGTTAGCGTCACAGTTCCAGAGGGCACCTCTGTGATGCGCGCTGCTGCCGAGAGCGGTGTCAAAATTCCCCGTCTCTGCGCCACCGATCAACTTAAATCCTTTGGTTCCTGCCGGGTCTGCCTAGTTGAAATTGAAGGCCGCCGAGGCTTTCCCGCCTCCTGTACCACCAATGTAGAAGCGGGCATGGAGGTCAAAACCCAGTCCGATGAAATCGGTAAATTGCGCCGCAATGTGATGGAGCTGTATATCTCCGATCACCCACTGGACTGCCTAACCTGTCCAACCAACGGCGACTGCGAGCTGCAAGACACCGCCGGCGAACTGGGCCTGCGTTCCGTACGCTATGGCTTCGAAGGGGAAAACCATTTAGTCGCCGAGAAAGACGAATCCAACCCCTACTTCACCTTTGATCCTTCCAAGTGCATCGTTTGTTCACGCTGCGTACGCGCCTGTGAAGAAGTGCAGGGTACTTTTGCATTAACAATCGATGGCCGCGGTTTTGAATCGAAAGTCAGCGCCAGTCAGGCGGAAGACTTTATGGATTCCGAATGTGTTTCCTGCGGTGCCTGTGTTAATGCCTGCCCAACCGCCACGCTCACCGAGAAGAGCATTATCGAAGCCGGTAAACCCGAGCACTCAGTGATCACCACCTGCGCCTATTGCGGTGTCGGCTGTTCCTTTAAGGCCGAGATGAAAGGCAATCAAGTTGTGCGTATGACCCCTTACAAAGACGGCAAAGCCAACGAAGGTCATGCCTGCGTCAAAGGCCGCTTTGCCTTTGGTTACGCTACTCACAAAGATCGCATCACCGTGCCCATGATCCGCGATAGCATCGACGATCCCTGGAAAGAAGTATCCTGGGACGAGGCAGTGACCTACACCGCCAAACGCTTCAAAGATATTCAGGCGCAATATGGCCGCACCAGCATTGGTGCTATCTCTTCAAGCCGTTGCACCAACGAAGAAGTCTATTTAGTGCAGAAAATGGTTCGCGCTGGCTTTGGCAATAACAATATAGATACCTGCGCCCGAGTCTGTCATTCCCCTACCGGGTTTGGTTTAAAAACCACCCTAGGTGAATCTGCCGGTACTCAAACCTTTGCCTCAGTGGCCGATGCCGACGTGGTTGTGGTTATGGGTGCCAACCCAACTGAAGCTCACCCAGTGTTTGGCTCACGCCTAAAACGTCGCCTCCGTGAAGGTGCAAAACTTATAGTCATAGACCCGCGCAAAATTGAACTGGTCAGCTCGCCCCATATTACCGCCGACTACCATTTGCCCGTGCGTCCCGGCACCAACGTCACATTGCTCAATGCACTGGCTCATGTGGTGGTGAACGAAGGCCTTGAGGCGCGAGACTACATTGCCGAGCGCTGCGATGTAGCTGAATTTGACAAGTGGCTGGCCTTTATCGGCGACGAGCGCCACTCTCCAGAACATACTGAAAGCATCACCGGTGTCGATGCTGCCGATTTACGTGCCGCCGCTCGTCTCTACGCCACTGGTGGTAACGGTGCGATCTTCTACGGCTTGGGTGTCACCGAACACAGTCAGGGCTCAACCGCGGTGATGGCCATTGCCAACCTCGCCATGCTCACCGGGAATATTGGTCACGAAGGTGTGGGCGTAAACCCACTGCGTGGACAGAATAATGTGCAGGGCTCCTGCGATATGGGTTCATTCCCCCATGAGCTGCCCGGCTACCGTCATATTTCCGATAAAGCCACTCGCGACTTATTTGAAGGAGAGTGGGGCGTGACTCTGGACTCAGAACCCGGCCTGCGTATCCCCAATATGTTTGACGCCGCCCTCGATGGCGAGTTTAAAGGCCTCTACTGCCAGGGGGAAGATATAGCCCAGTCAGATCCCAACACTCAGCACGTTGAAGCAGCACTGCGCTCAATCGAATGTTTGGTGGTGCAAGATATCTTCCTCAATGAAACCGCTAAATTTGCCCATGTATTTTTACCCGGCGCATCGTTTTTGGAAAAAGACGGCACCTTCACCAACGCTGAACGCAGAATCTCCAGAGTGCGCAAAGTTATGCCGCCACTCAGTGGCAAAGCCGACTGGGAAGGCACCATGGCCCTGGCCAATGCTCTGGGCTGCAAGATGGAATACAGCCATCCCTCGGAAATCATGGACGAAATTGCCCGCTTAACCCCGACCTTTAACGGCGTCTCATACGACCGCATAGAGCAGCTGGGCAGCATCCAGTGGCCGTGCAATGACGACACGCCAGAGGGCACGCCAATCATGCATGTAGACCAGTTTGTCCGCGGCAAAGGCTTCTTTGCCATGACCGAATATGTCGCCACCACCGAACGGGCCAACCGCAAGTTTCCGCTACTGCTGACTACTGGACGAATACTCTCGCAATACAATGTAGGCGCCCAAACCCGACGCACCCAAAACAGTGAATGGCACGGCGAAGATGTTATCGAAATCCATCCCCATGACGCAGAAGAGCGCGGTATTAACCATGGTGATTGGGTCGGCATTAACAGCCGAGTGGGCGACACAGTGCTGCGCGCCGACGTCACCGAAAAAGTAAAACCCGGCGTTGTCTACACCACATTTCACCATCCGGTTTCTGGTGCCAATGTGATTACCACCGACAATAGCGACTGGGCCACCAACTGCCCAGAGTACAAAGTGACCGCCGTGCAACTGAGCAAAGTAACCCAGCCCTCCAAC
Source organism: Porticoccaceae bacterium (assembly GCA_017858295.1). Taxonomy (GTDB): domain Bacteria; phylum Pseudomonadota; class Gammaproteobacteria; order Pseudomonadales; family Porticoccaceae; genus HTCC2207. The sequence continues at coordinate 6,200 of JAFMBU010000087.1, forward strand.
TGGCAGGCGCGACAAAAATCCTTCGATAAGCAGCAGCAAGGCTTATTAAAAGAAGCACGCCACTAAGCGTGGCTACTATCGGCTCAGATAAAGTCAGTCGTGTTATCTGGAAAGCCGGCGAAACCGCCGAGGGCACAGACTGGGTCGCCACAGAGACCGCGGTCGCGTTAGTCTACAACGGTATTTCCCATGTGGTGATGATGGCCACACCGGCTGATTTGGAAGACTTTGCCTTAGGTTTTAGCTTGAGCGAAGGTATCTTGCAAAGCGCCAAACAACTGCTGGATTGCGAAATAACCGAAACCGACAAAGGCATAGAGCTGGCCCTCAGCATCACCGCCGAACCCTTCGCCAAACTAAAACAAAAACGCCGCAACCTAGTGGGCAGAACCGGTTGCGGACTCTGCGGTGCTGAATCCTTAGAGCAGGCCATTAGCGAACCCGCCACGGTCACCGCCGACTTATCCATCAGCCACGAAGCCATTCAAAAAGCCTCTAGCGCCTTAGCCGCAGAACAAAAACTACAGCAACAGACCGGCGCAGTGCACGGCGCCGCCTACTGCAACCAGCAGGGCGAACTATTGCTAGTGCGCGAAGATGTTGGTCGCCACAATGCCCTCGATAAGCTTTTGGGAGCCCTGGCCAGAAAAGGTCAAGAACAAAACCAAGAACAAAACCAAGA
>JAFMBU010000088.1 GCA_017858295.1 Porticoccaceae bacterium
ATCTCCCTCGCCGCCGACCCAGTGGAAGAGGCCAAAGTGGCCTGGGATATGCTCCGCAGTCTGCGTCTGCGCAGTAAAGGGATTAACTTTATTGCCTGCCCGAGCTGCTCGCGACAGAATTTTGATGTGATCTCTACAGTTAACGAGTTAGAAAATCGTCTTGAAGATATCACCGTGCCAATGGATGTATCTATTATTGGCTGCATAGTCAACGGGCCAGGTGAAGCCAAAGAGTCAGACTTCGGTTTGACCGGTGGCACACCAGCCAACTTGGTCTATCTGGATGGGGTTCCCGAGCATAAAATCGGCAATGAAAATTTAGTCGATGAACTGGAAGCACAAATTCGTGCCAAGGCAGCGGCCAAAGAGGCTCAGCTGGCTCATGACGCTGAGCAGATAATTGCTAAAGGCTAGTTATTACAAGATAAGTATTACGGGCTAAATGTTACGGGCTAATTGTTAAAGGCTAATCGTTAAAGGCTAAGGGCCAACAACTTATGAAACTCCAATCCATTCGCGGAATGAACGACTTACTCCCGGATCAGTCTCCTACTTGGCAATATCTTGAGTCAGTAATTGGCGATGTGCTGGCGCGCTACAGCTACAGAGAAATCCGCTTTCCGATTCTCGAGCAGACGGAACTGTTTAAGCGCTCCATCGGTGAAGTGACCGATATAGTCGAAAAAGAAATGTATACCTTTGAAGACCGCAATGGCGATAGCTTGAGTCTGCGTCCAGAGGGTACCGCCAGCTGTGTGCGCGCCTGTAATCAAAATGGCTTGCTGCACAATCAGATTCAACGACTCTGGTATACAGGCCCCATGTTCCGTCACGAGCGTCCCCAGAAGGGCCGCCTGCGTCAGTTTCATCAGGTGGGTGTCGAAGCCTTTGGCCTAAATGGTCCGGACATAGATGCCGAACTGCTGCTAATTACCGCACGACTGTGGCAGGCCCTAAAAATTGATCAGGCAGTCACTCTGCAGATTAATTCTCTTGGCACATCAGCCGACCGCAAAGTCTATCGCGCCGCACTGGTAGACTATCTCAGTGCGCGTCACGACCAGCTCGATGAAGACAGTCAGCGTCGATTGCATTCCAACCCCATGCGCATCCTCGACAGCAAAAATGCCGATACGCAAGCGCTGCTCAACGATGCGCCGGTTCTTCAAGACTATATAGACAGCGAATCCAAAGAGCATTTTAATCAGCTGCGTGCCATGCTCGATGCCGCTGGTGTTAACTATGAAATTAACCCCCGTTTAGTGCGCGGTCTGGATTATTATTCGAAGACGGTCTTCGAATGGGTTACCAGCAGTCTCGGTGCTCAGGGAACAGTTTGTGCCGGCGGCCGCTACGATGGTCTAGTTGAGCAGCTCGGCGGCAAACCCTGCCCCGGAGTTGGCTTCGCTATGGGCATGGAAAGGCTGGTTCTGCTGCTTGACGAGTTGGGCGTAGTGCCGGATAGTGTCGGCCAAACAGTAGATCTGTATCTGGTTGCCGTGGGCGATGTTGACAGGCAGGCATTGGTGCTCGGAGAAAGTCTGCGCAACCACTGTCCAACCCTGCGCTTACAGACTAACTGCGGTGGTGGAAGCTTTAAATCGCAAATGAAAAAAGCCGATAAAAGTGGCGCTTCTATCGCCCTGATATTGGGTGAAGATGAAGCGGAAAACAATACAGTGGGGGTCAAGTTTTTGCGTCAAGACCGCCCTCAGGAAACGGTTAGCCAGGACCAACTGGCCAGCCTAATAATTACATTAATGACTGATTGAGGAACACCTGTGGCAGACCATATTACTGAAGAAGAGCAAATTGAAGCCCTTAAACGCTGGTGGGACGAGAATGGCAAGCAGGTCGTTCTAGCAATAGTACTCACTGTTGGCGGCTATTTTGGCTGGCAAGCATGGACCGACCATGTAGAAGAGAAAACTGCAGCTGCGTCACTGGTTTATCAGGAGATGCTGGACCATATAAGTGATACGACGGCTGGAGATGTTGTTGACGCAGACAAGCAGGTTGAGATTAGTCAGCTAGCTGAGACACTTAAGCAGGATTACAGCAACACCCAGTACGCATTTTACGCCGCATTGATCAAAGCCAAACTGGCAGTTGAAAGCACTGACTTAAGTGCTGCCGCCGTTGAACTTCAGTGGGCGATGGATAATGCTGGCGAGGCGATCAGTGAGAATATTGCCCGCTTGCGACTGGCACGGGTGGAAGCCGCCGCTGGCAATTTAGATAAAGCCCTGCAATTAGTGCAGGGTGTCGACGCCGGAGAGCTTAAGTCAGCCTTCGATGAAGCCAAAGGGGATTTCTACCAACTGCAAGGTAATGCGGCTGCAGCTTATACCGCCTACGAGGCAGCCATGATGGGCATTGATGCGGGCAACAGTTCCGCCAGTCAGCTGCTGCAGCTGAAGATCAGTCAAGTAAAGCCAGTGGTCTCTAAAACGGTTGAAGTAGAAGAGTCTGTGGAACAGGATGACGCCTCATGAAAAAACTTAATTTATTACTCTGTGTATTGTTGATCTCAGGCTGTAGTTGGTTTGGTGGCGACGACGAAGACGAAATAAAGCCAGCAGAGTTGGTTAAATTCGAGCAGCAGGTAAAAATTAAGAAACAGTGGTCAACAAAAGTTGGCGGTGGTAATAAAAAATTCTGGACCAGTCTGCGTCCTGCTAGCAACGGCGAAACTGTGTTTGCCGCTGATCACGAAGGCAAGGTCAGCGCCATTGATGTGGCGTCGGGCAAGCGTCTCTGGAGTACCGAGTTAGATGTCGCGATCTCCGGTGGTGTTGGCTATGCCTCTGGCCAGGTTTTGGTTGGCAGCATTGAAGGTGAGGTCTATGTATTGAGTGCTGCAGATGGCTCGGTGATTTGGACGGCCACTGTCAGTTCGGAAATTTTGGCCAGCCCCCAGAGCAATGGCGAGGTGGTTGCGGTACAGGCTATAGATAATCAGCTATTTGCCTTTGATGCGGAAACCGGTAATGCCCTATGGCAGCATGAAGACGATGCGCCGCTGCTTACAGTGCGTGGCACCAGCACCGCCCTGGTCACCGACAGAATGATTTTGGCCGGTTTTGACTCAGGTAAATTAGTTGCCTTTAACCCGGAAAATGGCTCATTGATCTGGGAGTCCCGTCTGGCGTTGCCAAAGGGTCGTACCGATCTAGAGCGCATGGTTGATGTCGACGGCGAAGCCTTGCTGGTTGACGATGTGATCTATGCGGTGACCTATCAGGGTCGCTTGGGTGCTATATCCCGTGGTACCGGCAGAAGCCTGTGGTTCCAAGATGGCTCCTCACACAGCTCCCCGGCCTACAGCAGCGGAAAGGTGTTTGTCAGTGAATCAGATAGCACAGTGCGTGCGTTTAATTCTGGCAGCGGACAGGTGATCTGGACCAATGATCAACTATTTTTACGCCGCGTTACTGGCCCTGCAGCACTGGCCGGTTATATGGCCGTTGCTGATGCCGAAGGCTATCTGCACTTGCTTAATGTTGATGACGGCAGCTTTGTTGGCCGCACCAAGGTCGACGGCAGTGGCGTCAGTGCGCCTATGTTGACCGTCGGTGACAGTTTGATTGTGCAGTCCAATAGCGGCTCCCTGAGCGCCTTTAAAATTCAGTAATAGCCCGTCCGTCGGCGCAAAGCCTCCACCCCTATCTCAGGGTGTGGAGGGTTTTTTCTCTTGATCTTTTTCATCTATAGTCAACTTGTATTGGCGTCCACAGAGATCAATCTATGATTCAACTTAACAGCAATAAACTCAAACAGGCCGAGGCAGGATTTTTGTCCCGCTATCCCGGCGGCTTTTCCGACCCGGAAATGGTAAAAATTGGCAAGCGCCATCCCATGGCAAAAATGACTGCCATGGTCCACGACTGCTTCAGTGCACGAGCACGAAAAAATATTGGCCAGTACGCCGAGGATATGGCCAAGGTGGTGGGCCGTTCGTCAATGGTCTCTATGTTTGAAAAGCCCAAGTTCCGAGACTTTGTTAAGCGTCTGGCTCCCGGGGAACAGTCATTTTTGGTACAGGCCATGCACGACCTGTTGCATACAGATAATCAGCAGGGCGGTTTTGAAGCTCTGGTAGAACTGCTGAAAACCGAAAAGCTGGCAAAGTGGAGCCTGATTTCGATTATTCCCGCTTACTACGCGCCAACCACTGAAGTATTTGTAAAGCCCACCACGGCAAAAAATATCATTCAGTATTTTGATGTTGAAAGCTTAGTCTACAAGCCAACCCCCAGCTGGGAGTTCTATACGGCTTATCGAGATTTAATTAACCACGCAAAAACTCAAGTGGATAGCAGTCTGTCGCCATCCAATGCAGCATTCTCCGGGTTTCTGATGATGGCAATGTCATCGTCTGACCATTAATAACAAGGAGTATTTAAGAATCATGACAATGACATCAACAAGGTTAAAGCTCAGTTATTTCGATTTTCCAGGCGGCCGCGGTGAACCTGCACGCTTGGCGTTAAATTTAGCGGGTATCCCATTTGAGGACTACCGTATTCCCATTGCGGACTGGCCTACAGTGAAAGCGGATTTTCCCTATCAGCAAGTGCCGGTTTTGGAAGTTGACGGTAAAATACTCAACCAGTCCAATGCGATCAACCGTTTGCTCGGCAAGATGGCTGGTCTCTACCCCGAAGACAACTGGCAGGCTGCGGTGTGCGACGATGTGATGGACACTGCTGACGATGCCATGCAACTGTTGGTTAACACCTTTTTTATGCCAGAGGAGGAGAAGCAGCGAGTTCGCACTGAACTAGTCGCCGGTCCTCTGCCGATGTTTTTGTCTGGACTTAATGCCAGGCTGTTAGCTAGTGGCGGCGAGTTTTTCTGCGCTGGTCGATTAACCATGGCAGACTTAAAAATATTGATGCTGACACGGAGTTTAACCAGCGGCAATCTGGACCATGTGCCCACTGCAATAGTCTCAGATCATGCGCCGGATCTGCTTATCCATAAGGAGCACATTGAAAAGTTGCTGGTTTAGAACGGACAGCTGATGGTGTTTATTAAGGCGAATTTTCTTTAGTGTGATGTCTGGTCAACTAACGTAGAATGCCGCACTTAAACTAAGCGGCATTTTTAATTACATGATTCCTGTTATCGCCCTTGTTGGGCGCCCCAATGTTGGTAAATCAACTCTTTTCAATCGACTCACACGCAGTCGCGACGCTCTGGTGGCCAACTATTCCGGCCTGACCCGCGATCGCAAGTACGGTGATGGTGAGATGTATGACCGTCGCTTTATGGTGATTGATACCGGAGGTATCAGCGGCGAGGAAGAGGGCATAGATGTAGGTATGGCAGAACAGTCCCTACTGGCCATGGATGAAGCCGATATTGTGCTGTTTATTGTCGACTGTCGCTCGGGCATTATTGCTGCGGATCATATGATCGCCGAGACCCTGCGCAAGAAAAATCGCAAAGTCTATCTGGTGGCCAATAAGATCGATGGTTTGGATCCTGCAGAGGCACTGGCTGATTTTTATCAGTTGGGTTTCTCTGGAATGTTCCCCACCACAGCTACTCATGGCCGCGGCGTTCGCTCCATGATGGAAGAGCTTCTCGAGCCCTATCCTGAATATGCTGAACCGGATAACAGCGGTTTAAACGGCATTCGAATTGGCGTGGTTGGACGTCCCAATGTGGGCAAATCAACTCTGGTCAATCGCCTGCTCGGTGAAGATCGGGTAGTAGTCTTCGATGAGGCCGGCACCACTCGCGACAGTGTCTATATCGACTATGAGCGTCACGGCAAAAAGTACACGCTAATCGACACCGCGGGTATCCGTAAGCGCAAAAACATTAAATTAGCGATTGAGAAATTCTCTATTGTTAAAACCCTACAGGCAATTGATGACGCCAATGTAGTGGTGCTGATGGTTGATGCTCATGAAGGGTTGGTCGAGCAAGATCTTCACTTGATGGGCTCAGTCATTGACGCCGGCCGCGGTTTGGTTATTGGCGTCAACAAGTGGGATGGTCTCGAGCCAGAAAAGCGCGAGAAGATCAAAGAAGATATTAAGCGTCGACTGCGCTTTGCTGAATTCGCCGATGTGCACTTTATCTCAGCGTTGCATGGCACAGGTGTGGGTAATCTCTATGACTCCATCGAGAATGCCTACCGCGCTGCCACCGACGCCCTGAGTGCTTCACGCTTGACCAAGGTCTTGGAAGGCGCAGTAGAAGAGCATCAGCCGCCTCTAGTGCACGGACGACGGATTAAGTTGCGCTTTGCCCACGCCGGTGGGCGCAACCCACCCGTTATTATTATTCACGGCAATCAGACTGATTCAGTGCCGGCCCAATACACTCGCTACCTGGAAAAGATCTTCCGTCGCGAGCTGGGTTTACATGGTACGCCGGTGCGAGTGGAATTTCGCACCTCAGAGAACCCCTACAGCACTAAAGGCAAAGCGGTAAATAAGCCCACCTTTAAGAAAAAGCCAGTTACCAAGTACAGCAAGCGGCAAGACGATAAGAAAAAGAAGTAGCTGTTATGTCCGATGTCGACCAGCGATCACCCCAATCGCGGTGCATGGATCTCAGTAAATTTGGGTCATTCTCATCTTGCTAATGATAGATTTTTCAGGGCTGAGCTGTGCGCAAAAACTGCATTAACAAAAGCATGATATTTATTTACCGTTTACTGTTGACATGTTCAGCGCTGACGCTAGAATGCGCGCTCCCAACAGCAATGTTGAGAAGCACAATTAAGACCAGTCACAGAGAGTGAATTCAGCGGTAATTAGTTCATTCTTAGGTTGACAAAAGGTTGGCGATCTATAGAATACGCCCCCCGCTCTGATGAGCGAATCGTTCTTTAAAAATT
>JAFMBU010000089.1 GCA_017858295.1 Porticoccaceae bacterium
AGAAAAACGAACCGGTTATCTGGGACGCGATTCGCTTTGGTTCGATTATTGAAAATGTGGTGATATCCGATCACCAGCGAACCGCTGACTATTCAGATACCACACTGACTGAAAATGGTCGCTGCAGCTACCCCCTCGAACACGTGGAAAAACGCTGTGTAGAGAACCAATCCGGTGAGCCAAAGAATATTATATTCCTCACCTGTGACGTGACTGGCGTGTTGCCGCCGGTTTCAATGCTCAGCAAAGAAGCCGCTGCCTATCACTTTTTAAGTGGTTACACCGCGCGGGTGGGTTCAACCGAGTTAGGCGCGGAAGCCGGTATCCACCCAACTTTCTCCACCTGCTTTGGCTCACCCTTTATGCCGCGCCCTGCAAGTGTCTATGCCGAGTTGCTTATGAAGCGTATCGAAGATTTTGGTTCTAGAGTCTATTTGGTCAACACCGGTTGGACCGGTGGATCTGGTGGTGCTGGCGGTGTCGGCAGCCGCTTTCCTATCCCAGTAACACGGGCTGTAGTCACTGCGATTACCAGTGGCTCTCTGGAGAACTGCGAGTCGGAGCACCTGGATCTATTAAATCTGGATATCCCCACTTCGATTGACGGCGTTGACAGCAAATATCTCAACCCGCGCAATGCCTGGGCCGACAAAGACACCTATGACAAGCAGGCTGAAATCTTGGCTAAGCTGTTTGTGGAGAATATTATTAGCTTCGCACCCTCACAGGATATTATTGATGCAGGACCGCAGTTGAAATAAGAGGCACTCTACCAGCTGTAAACTAAATACCCGCTCCCACAAGCGGGTATTTTTTTGCCTTCTCTTTAGACCCACAAACTTTAGACCGACAAACTTCAGGCGTAAAAAAACCCGCTTCTCAGCGGGTTCTTTAAACTGCGATAGATCTAACTTGAGGGTTTTATTTACTGCCTTCAAGAATATGATCTACTGCAGCCTTAACTTCATCGTCGCTACAATCCATGCAAGTACCACGCATTGGCATGCCGCGGATACCGTTAATCGCATTGATATAGACAGTTTCCAAGCCCTGTTCCAGACGAGCAGACCAGGCAGCTACATCGCCCATTATAGGGGCGCCAGCAACGCCTGAGCTGTGACAGGCAATGCAGTTCACCGCATAGATATCACCGCCGGCACGGGCAGATTCCGCGCCACCTGAAGCCATAGCCACAACCTGTCCAGCCATGGATACATGGCCAGCTGGGGCTATTCTCTCAGCAACTTGCTGTTCTTGGTTAGCGGTCAAATTAACTGTTTTATCACCTGATCCACAGCCCCACAAAACGGCACTGGCGATAGTGATCAAAATGAGGTTCTTCAGTCGACTGCTCATAATTTTATTCATCAAAGGTCATCTCCGGTAAATCTTAATTAAATAGCTTAGCTGTAGACTTAATCTTTAACTCTAGAGTGCAAAGCTCGGTAGCAAATTTTGGCCGCATTATAGCGTGCAATAGATAAATTCTCATTAGCAATACGTTGAATTTTTCGCTTCGTATCCCTGCGCTGCATTTATTCTTATTAACTCACAAGATTACTGTTAAACCAGAGGCCTTATCCCCACCGCATGACGCACCTTGGCGATCAGTACCTGACTTTCAGCTCGAGCTTTTTCAGCGCCTCGCTGCAGGATATTTTCTATTTCAGCGGGGTCTTGCATCAATGTTTCATAGCGCTCGCGAGCGTCGGCTAACTGGCTATTAACCAGTTCAAACAACTGCTTCTTGGCCTCACCCCAGGCAATACCATTGGCAAACTGCTCTCGCATAGCAGAGGTCTGCGCTTCTGTGGCAAAGGCTTTCCAAATCTGGAATACCGCCGATGAATCGGGATCTTTTGGCTCACCAGGTTCAAGCAGATTAGTTTTAATTTTATTGATATGTTTCTTTAACTGCTTTTCCGTTAAAAACAACGGGATGGTATTGCCATAGCTCTTGCTCATTTTACGGCCATCCAAACCCTGCAGCACCGCAACATTGTCGTCGACCACAGCGGCCGGCAGCACAAAGTGTTCGCCGTAGTGATGATTAAAGCGCTGAGCCACATCCCGGGCCATCTCAACATGCTGGATTTGATCACGACCAACAGGAATTTTGTGGGCATTAAACATCAAGATATCTGCGGCCATCAGTATCGGATAACTAAACAAACCCATATTGATGCCATGGTCGGCATCTTCACCCAGCTCTTCATTGGCCTGCACTGCGCCCTTGTAGGCATGAGCTCGGTTCATCAATCCCTTGGCAGTCATGCAGGTCAAAAACCAGGTTAATTCGGGAATTTCAGGGATATCAGACTGACGGTAGAAGGTCACCTTGTCTGGATCTAGCCCCATGGCCAACCAAGTGGCAGCAATTTCCATGGTCGAACGATGGACCATTTCAGGGTCCTGAGACTTGATCAATGAGTGATAGTCAGCCAAAAAGAAGAAGGATTCAAAATCGCCACTGCGACTGGCCTCAATCGCTGGGCGAATAGCGCCCACATAGTTTCCCAAGTGAGGAGTTCCGGAGGTAGTGATACCGGTTAACACGCGCTGCTTACTCATATTGACTCAATACTTTTGTAGATTGAAAGATTAGTTTGGCAAATAATGCTGATTATAATAATCGATTCGCTTTCAGACTGCAGGTAAAGCTTAGCTCTCTAAGTTCTTCTTCTAAGTACCTCTTCTAAGTACTTCTCTAATTCAATTGCGACGATCAGTCACCGACGGCCACTTGCAAGCGCCCAGGGCGATTGAAAAATTGTCTCAGTACTCTGCTTAAACGTTCGGGATCCAATGTGCCAGTGAGTTCGCGACAGGAATGCATAGCCAGTTGGGGAATCCCCACATCCAGTGTCGGGATACCTAATTTGGCTGCGGTCACCGGCCCAATAGTACTGCCGCAGCCGAGATCGGTGCGCGTTACAAAGGACTGCACTGGTACGTCCACCTCAGCACAGAGCTGGCGAAACAGACTGGCAGTCACACCGTTGGTGGCATAGCGCTGATTGGAGTTAACCTTAATTACCGGTCCACCATTTAGTGCAGGCTTGTGGCCGGCTTCGTGATTATCAGCAAAATTAGGGTGCACTGCGTGGGCGTTGTCACAGGAAATTAACAGCGAGCCATCAAGTACTCGCGCTTTATTGCTGGCGCGTCCATCAGCACAGAGATCACTGCACAGACGGTCCACAATCGACTCCAAGAAAGGTCCATCAGCCCCCACAGAGGAAACGCTGCCAACCTCTTCATGGTCATTGCATACTAGTATCGAGGTGCAGGTCGTATCAGCATTGATCAGCGCATTGGCGGCGACAAAGCAGCTGAGCAGATTGTCCAGTCGTGCCGCGGCAAAGAATTCTTTATTTAGGCCAACTGTTGCCGCACCCTGAACATCATAGAAGCAGAGTTCGTAATCCATAACTTGTTCAGAATCGCCTAAAAAACGCTCCGCGAGTAATTCACGAAAATCGGCTTTTTCGTCGGCCTGCATTAGGATAGGCGGAATATCGGTTTGAGGATTAATTGTGCGATCTTTGTTAGCAGTACGATCGAGATGAATCGCCAAACTGGGAATAACCGCAATCGCTTCATCAAAGTTGATCAGCTTTTGTTTTAGCTGCCCATCAATGTCGCTGTAAACCAAGCGCCCAGCTAGAGAAAGGTCGCGATCAAACCAAGGGTTGAGCAGTGCCCCGCCATAGACTTCGACGCCGAGCTGAAAGTATTTATTATTGAGCATCTCAGGTTGCGGTTTAACCATCAGACAGGGACTATCTGTATGTGCACCGGCCATGCGGATGCCGCTCTCAGCTAAGTCTTCGCTACCGGCCACAAAGGCAATAATTGATGAGCCATTGCGGGTGACAAAGTACTTTTCTCCCTGCTTGAGGGCCCAGTCGTCGGATTCGCTCAAAGGCTGGAATCCAGCTTCACGGAATAAACTGACCATGTTAGCTACAGCATGAAATGGTGTTGGTGAACCATCAATAAATCCAGCTAATTGCTGATTAAAGTTCTCTGCCTGATTCTCAACCCTATCCATTCTCAATTCCTTATTGTCTTCTAGCTATAAAATATTTTATCTAACGCTTGTCGACGCCGTGCTCAAATCGCGCCAGTAAGCTCGACGTATCCCAGCGATTGCCACCGATGTCCTGAACTTCAGCGTAAAAACTATCGACCAATTGGGTCAGGGGCAAGTCACTGCCATTGGCTTTTGCCTCATCTAGGGCAAAGGCTAAATCTTTGCGCATCCACTGCACAGCAAAGCCGTGGTCGTAGTCATTGGCCAGCATAGTCTGATAGCGATTTTCCATCTGCCAAGACTGGGCTGCACCTTTGGAGATAACCTCAACAACCTGTTGCGCGTCGAGACCGGCGCGCTTGGCAAAGTTAAGTCCTTCGGCAAGGCCCTGAATCACACCGGCAATACATATTTGATTGACCATTTTACACAGCTGACCACTGCCAGCATCACCCATCAACTTAAGCGATTTAGCGTAGCTCTGAATCGCTTGGCGGGCTGCGTCAAAGTCTGTCTGTTGGCCCCCGCACATTACTGTCAGTTGACCGTTTTCTGCGCCCTGCTGGCCTCCTGATACCGGGGCATCGACAAATCCAATAGCCAAAGCCTGCGCCTGTTCGGCCAATTCTCTTGCTAGTAGCGCAGAGGTTGTGGTGTGGTCAACCAAGATTGAACCGGATTTCATGGCCACCAGTGCGCCAGCTTCGCCACCGACTACAGCGCGAACATCGTCGTCATTGCCAAGGCAGCTAAACACAATCTCGGCACTTGCAACCGCCTCGGCCACTGTATTGGCTGTCTTACCACTGTAGTGGTTCAACCAGCGCTGGCTAACGGACTCTGTGCGATTATAGACAGTTACTGCATAGCCACACTTACTCAACCATCCAGCCATGGGGAAACCCATTACGCCAAGTCCTAAAAATGCCACCGACTTTTGCATTGCAGCGTCCTCTAGATTAGTTAATTAAATAACTTATACAGATTGAGAGTAGATCAAACCGATCAGCACAGCGCCTAACAGCATTCGATAGATCACAAAGGGCATCATGCCGATACGTTGAATCAGTTTCAAAAACAGCGTAATACACAGATAGGCGGTTATCGCCGAAAGCACTACGCCAACACAAATCAGCATCCAGTCGACCGATTCAGTATCAAGCAACTGCAGCCCTTTGTAGCCACCGCTCAAGAGAATTACCGGAATCGCCAATAGAAAAGAAAAGCGCGCCGCAGTCTCACGATCAAAACCCAGGGCCAGTGCCGCAGTAATAGTGATTCCCGACCTCGAAGTGCCAGGAATTAACGCCAGGGCTTGGGCTGCACCTACAACAAGAGCGGTGCGCCAGCTAAATTGATCAATGCTCTGACCACCGCCACCGCGACGGTCTGCCCAGGCCAGTAGCAGTCCAAAAAATATGGTGGTAAACGCAATCACCGCCATGGAGCGCAGATTGGCTTCGATAAAGCCGCCCAGAAAAAGACCCGCTAATGCAGCTGGCAGTGTGGCCAGAGCAATATACCAAGCGAGATGGCTTTCGGGACTATGGCGGCGCAGGAAAATACTTTTCAGCCAGGCGCGACCCAACATTGAAACATCATGACGAAAATAGCCCACCACAGCGATCAGCGAGCCAACATGCACGGCTACATCAAAGGCCAGACCCTGGTCAGGCCAGCCCAAGACTGCCGAGGGCAGGATAAGATGAGCCGAACTGGAGATTGGTAAAAACTCGGATAACCCTTGGATAATGGCCAGCCAAACCGCCTGCATAAAATCCATTTTAAACGGCCCTTAGCTTAGTATGTTTTTTCCAGGCATCAGTGCCGCGCAGATAGACCAGCTCCACTGAGCCAATCTCAACAGCTTCATTGCGAGCCTGTTTTATCAATGCAATATCAAGCAAATCTCGGGCATCGGGATAGAGACTCTGGTACCTCCCCTCCTGCACCCCAGCAGCATCTGCTAGAGCTGCTGCATCACCCACAATAACCTGCGGATCAAGACTCTCTATAAGCCCCTGTGCAGCTTCTGCATCAAGCAACTGATCGTTGATAACGGATTCAAACTGCCCATACTTATCGAGCTGATAGGCACCACAGTTGAACTCACCCATACGTGCATCCAATAGCGGCATCACAGTCCCTGAGCACTGATCATTGTGTTTTCGCCTATAGGTCTGCGCCATTACCTCTAGTGTGGATACCGGAATAACCGGAAGCTGAGCACCAAAGGCCAACCCCTGAGTCGTGGCAAAACCAATACGCAGACCGGTAAATGAGCCAGGCCCAACGGTAACTGCAATAGCATCGAGCATGGTAACTGTTATACCCGCCTCCACTAGCACAGCATCGACCATCGCCATAATCAGTCTAGTGTGGGAGCGGGGCTCTTCCGAATAGCGCGAAAATCTTGACTCGCCGACACTCAGAGCAACCGAGCATGCGGCTGTAGAAGTCTCAATTGCTAAAATGGATGCCATTAATTAGATGCCACAACTAGGGCCGCTCAATGTACCCAAAGGTAAAGAGAGAAGCTTGATTTTAATCAGGCAGAAACAAAAATCCCCCACCAGTAGGCGAGGGATTTTACAGGTCTCACGACAATTAAACTATCTACAATTTGCCGACTTAAGATCCTGGCAGCTTCGGTCGCAGTATTACTTTGCGGCGACTGGTGCTGGCGCTGCAGCTTTCTTAGCTACAACTTTTTTAGCTGCTGGCTTCTTGGCAACTACTTTCTTAGCAGTAGCTTTCTTAACAGCGGGCTTCTTAGCGACTACTTTCTTGGCAGCAGCTTTCTTAGCAGCGGGCTTCTT
>JAFMBU010000090.1 GCA_017858295.1 Porticoccaceae bacterium
AAGAGCCCTCAGCCTTTGGCTCCGACTTTTGCTCTTGAGGGAAACTGACAATCGGTTCCTGCTGCTCCTCTAAAAGAACCATTTCTTGAATAATTTCCTCGGGCTCAGCATGTAAATCGGTATAGTCGGTCGCCGTTTTCTGCAAAGGTTGCTGCCCTGCTTGCTCTCCTCCTAGCAGAGAGAAAATACTCGCTTCTGCCGCCACCAAAACCTCATCTTGTTTGACGTTATTATCAGCGGGAAATTGTTCGAGATAGTATTCAACAATGGTAATTGCATCGGCGAAGGTGTCTAGAGCATGCCATTCCACTTGGCGGCTATCTGCTGCAATAAGCTTTTCAACATAGCTTGCACAGCCAGCCACCACCGATGCCGCACGAGCCAATCCTATAATTTGCAGAGCCCCTTGCAGCTGATGAAACATCTCTGGTACATGGCAGAGTAGCTGCAAATCCCACTGGGAATTTATAAACGCAACAACCGCTTCTTTGATACGTTCGATACCCGTGCGCGACTCGGCTAAAAGCACCTTACTGGCGCTGTCGAATTCAAATTGATTCTGTTGGCTATCCAAGTCTACTGTGCCTGAAAATTTGTCGGGACTGGCAGCCCAAGTATTTAAGGCTAATTCTATTTCGGCGAGACTGTGAACTGCATTGGTAATATCCTGATCGTCGATTCCCGAGGCTTCCAGAGAAAACATTTGCTGTAATCTAGTGTCGACATTGGTCGTGGCATCACGCAGCTTTCCCTGACCCACCAGAGCAAGAGTGTCGGCCATGTTCGCGAGTACCGGTAGAGCCTCTCTAACTTCGTCAGCAGAGAGTCCGCCCTCGATTGAAAACCTCTCCAGGGCAGAGCGCACGGTAGCCAATTCAGCCTGAATCGATACAACTAGAGAGCGCACAACCAATGGATCGTGCTGCGGCACCAAGCGTCCATGATCGGGATTGAGAGTTCCAGTGGGGAAAGCCTCAGCGAGACTATATGTTTCCCAGATAGACTCTAATACCTGAGTAGTGGGCTGAATGGTCGTAAGATAATAAAGCAGGTTCTTAAATAGCCCGCACTCGGGAGCACTGTATTCACCAAGCATAACTTCTTTGGCCTGGAGTTTTAGCTGGGTATCCAGAGTTCGAAAAAGCTTTTTCAGTGCGAGGCTAAATTTGATTTCACCAGAAGCCACTAACTTAATGGTTTCACCGGATACAGACCAGAGATTTTCTCTCCAGGTACCTTTTGAAAGCTCCACCATTCGCTGTAATACTTTCGCGAGATTGGAATAGTTAGCCGCTTTATCCTGGTCTTTTATTACTTTGATTAGGGACAACTGATAGACCTGACGCAGGCGTTTTATCATATCGCTGGTTGCGGAGTTGGGATCGACGGCGAGCTGATTTTCCGATTGATTTTTATACTTGGATATATCTGGTGAAAATAAACCTCCCTCAGAAACTAAGGAGTGTCCTTGGGCTGCGCGCAAGTCATTTAATAATAGAATTAACGTCTCAGGACGGTCTTCGCGATTCGATAATATCTGTCGAAGGTAGATTGGTAGTTTGACAATCGCCTGAACTAAAATTTCACAGGCTTCATTAATATTGGAAACTTTTTTGTCAATAATGGCCTGAGTTAAAGCCTCCATTTCTTCAACTAAAAAAATGCATCCCTCATATTCTAGGATTTTAAATGGACCGGTTATTTGATGCAGGTGGCCCAAACAAAAACGTATTTTTGTTTCATCGCTATTGTTCTGAGTGAACGCTTCCAACTCACTAAAGGCTGCATCCAGACTACTTTCAATTTCTCCTACTAGCCATTCAAGCCCGGTGAATGTTTTGATTCTTTTTATTTGAACCTCGCTCATAGAGCTTCTCCCTGTTCAACGGTCTTAACTTTTGTGTATGCCTGAACAACGCGCGGCGCAACTCGCGCAAATCCCTCGGGCATCCAATTTGCCAATTCGCCTAGTCCCAACATAAGGCAACCGCGATTATCCAAATGATCGGTTAATTGATTAACCAGTTCCCGGCGCTTCCAGCGGCGAAAATATATCAACATGTTCTGACAATAAATAAGATGTATTTTGCGTCCTATTAAAGGGGATTTGTCGGCCAGTATATTGCTCGTCAAAAAACAGACTCGGCGCCTTAAATCCGCTTTTACTCGCCATAGCTGCGCTCCGACTTGGTCGAAATAATCCGCTCTTGTAGACTCATCAACCGCATTCATTTTTGCTCCGCGATAGATACCGCGCCGGGCTTGAAAGATCGCCTCATTGCTGATGTCAGTGCCGATAATGCCAAAGCCCTTTACAGATCCTACTTGACGCATAGCTCGGTCAACAGTTATCGCCAGTGAGTAGGCCTCCTCGCCAGTTGAACAACCGAGACTCCAGACCCACAGCGGACCGACAAAGTCAGGGTTAGTAATGGTCTCTTTAACCCACTGGGCAACATAATCAAATGAGGGACCATGTCGAAAGAAGCTTGTCTCCTTAACCAGCAATCTATCGACCAGTCCACTCCACTCCTCGGCGCCTCTAGTGACATCCAGAGCTTGGGTTAGATATTCGTCAACATCGAGAAGATTTAATTCGCGCATTCTTCGGTTGAGCAAGAGCCCTAAGGCGTGCTCACGATCAGCGGTAATCTGCACACCTGTGCGCTCTTCGATAGCAGTCTTCCAGATATCGAAATATCCGAATTCACTACTCTCAAGGAGCGCCTGCCCTGCTTTGATGGCCACCTAATAAGCCCTATTTAGTCGACTATTGGTCTACGTCTTTTTACTCTCCTCGTCGCTAAGCATGGCTTCGATTTCAGCCTCAAACTCCTCTAGATGTAAAAGCTCCTCGGGGTCTTCGGCATCGACCTCAATATCTTCATTGAAGTGCTGGTCAATATCGGCATTGGCAACAAAATCAAGGTTCAGGCGATCGTCATCAGTGCTGGCAATGGACTCCCCATTCACTGCCTCAGCTTGATCGGATTCGGTGTCAGTGGCGACGGCAAACATGGCTCCCAGCTGATCATCATCGAGCTCTTTTTCGGCTTCGGAAGCTATATTCTGTTGCTCATTAGGGGCTTCATCTTTACTTGTATCGGGAAGAATAAATCCACTTACTGAGTGCTTCATTTCCACAGCCATCTCTGCCAGCTCCCCAATAGATGTAGCAGTATCATTGGTGCCAGATAGAGTTTGTGAGGTGATTTCTTGTATTACATTCATAGTGTTGGAAATATGCGCAGAGGTGGTGGCCTGATGTTTTGCCGCTTCTGAGATATCCTGAATCAACTCTGCCAGATTGGTTGATACAGTTTCAATTTCTTCCAGGGCTATACCCGCACTGTGGGCCAGCTCAGCACCTTTAACCACTTCGGCGGTGGTCTGCTCCATGGAGCTTACTGCCTCATTGGTATCGTTCTGAATGGTTTTTACCAATCCGGCGATCTGCTTGGTGGCTGTGGCCGAGCGCTCAGCAAGTCGCTGCACCTCATCGGCTACAACCGCAAAACCGCGACCGGCTTCACCAGCCATAGCTGCCTGAATCGCCGCGTTTAGAGCGAGAATATTGGTCTGTTCTGCAATCTCATTAATCAGCGAAACTATATCGCCAATTTCTTGGGAGCTTTCACCCAGGCGTTTAATCCGCTTCGAGGTGTCTTGGATCTGCTCGCGAATCGTATCCATACCCTCAATAGTATTGCGTACAACCTGAGAACCATTTTTAGCGATGGATACAGATCGTTCCGCAACCGCCGCTGACTCTGCAGAGTTGGATGAGACCTGATCAATAGTGATGGCCATTTCATTAATTGCCGCTGATACACCGGCAATTTCTTGAGCCTGATGTTCGGCGCTTTCTGCCAGCTGCAGTGATGTTGCGCGGGTCGCATCGGCAGATCCGGTTAGCTTTGCCGAGGAGCTAGCAACATTTTCCACCAGACTTCTGAGCTCGCCGATAGCGAAGTTAATCGAGTCGGCAATAGTCCCTGTAAAGTCTGCTGTCACCGTGGCTTCCGCAGTCAAATCACCGTCTGCCAGATCCGAGATATCATCCAATAATTGTAAAATCGCCTGCTGGTTTTTATCTTTAGTCTGCTCAGATTCGATCAGATTGCGACGGGTGGCTCTAAAATTAATAAAACCTAAAATTACCAGAGCAGTAAAGAATCCGGCGATAGCCGATAGACTCGTCAAATCATTAAAAAGTCGCTGCTCCGAATCGGCGAGATCCGCCACAGTGTTATCTAGATTGTCGAGTTGCGTTAGCAGAACTGGCACATCCGCTAGCAGCGCTTCCGCGGACTGGCGTGCGGTGGAGAGGTCATTAGCCGAGTTATAGATCCGGTCAATATCGTTGGCGACCACATCAAATGATTGCTGAATTTGCTCAATACTTGCCAGGGCTTCCTTGTTGGTCACCTTGGTTATGCCGAGAATAAAGTTGCCATTTTTCATTGAATCCAGAGTGTCACGAAACACATTGGAATCCCCTTTAAACTGATCAGCCGCCACGTTTGCATCCCCGCTAGCGAGGATCATCTTATCGATATTGCGACCAATGCGCTCAATCAACCAGAGCTGTTCCTGAGCAATCGCTATCTGCCCAGCAGGGGCAGACTGGGCGATGAGAGCGTCTACAACCTGACCGGCGTTATCCTGTACCTGGGGTAGGGTTTCATTGAGCTTTCGTGCAACAGTAGAAACAAAGATAACCGTCTCACGACTATCAGCTAACTGATTTAATTCCTCTTGCACCTTGCCCCAACTGTCGGCGACAAATTTAATTTGCGTGGGTGAAATTTCACCCTGTTTTTTGAGGCGTTGCTGCAATGTTTTCCAGCCGCGCTCCATCTCAGTGGTCAAGCCAGTTAGAGAATCAAACGCCTCCTCTCGCGCCGCCCCAGCATCGTCAGCTAGCTTGGTAATTCGCAGCGCTTTAATGCGCAGATTGGCGATACTTTGGATATTGGTTTGATCGTTTTTTGCCTGCCGGTTAACTTCAACAATGCTATATGCCGCAATACCTATACAGATTATTCCCAGTGCGATAATTAAGCTGCGAAAAAGCGATCCTTTGCCAGTAGTTGTAGTCATATAATCCTCCATGTTTATTCTGTATTGCAGTTACTTTTTCAAGTTACACAACGCATAAGTCGCAATTTTAAAATCCTAAATAGCGACACTCATAAACTGATCGTCCTCAATCAGTTTGCGGGCACAAAAAAGCGTCAGTGATTGCTCTCCCTCGACAAAGACTCCGTCGGTAAAGCTGGCCATTGGGCACTGACTAGGTGTTGGTTTATGCTGATTCATAGGAAGGGATTTAATTCCCTGCACCGCATCCACCGCCACTCCCACATAGACATTATTAATATCCAGCACCAACACGCGCCGATCCCGCACCGCGCTGGTTAAGCTACCACCGAGAAATGCAGCTAGGTCAATAATCGGGAGTAGGCGGCCCCTTACATTCGCCAGACCTGTGACCCATGATTTTACGCGGGGTAATTTTGTCGACTCGGGGAGCTCAAGTATCTCACTCACCTCATTTAACGGAATCAGGTAGTTATGGCCCAACAGACTAAAGGCGATTAACTTGCGCGCCTCAACGATCTGTTTTTGCGCGGGCAGACCATAGACCGACTCGCTGAACCGACTGGCGACACTGCTTATGGCTGAAAACAGTTGTTTTACTTTAGACACAGGGCAAGGTCCTAATTTAGGACGTTAGTGATTGCAGACACTAGCTGGTTCTCATCTATCGGCTTGACGAGATAGGCCTTGGCACCTTGGCGCTCACCCCAGACTTGATCCGCCTGCTGATTTTTGGCAGTTACTATAATAACTGGGATATGCTGGGTCTCCTTGCCACGACTAAGCTGTCGAGTTGCCTGAAAACCATTTAATCCAGGCATGACTATATCCATCAAAACCACATCTGGCTGCTCATCTCGCGCCAGATTAAGCCCCTGCTCACCAGAATCTGCAGAGATCACAGAAAATCCATTGCGCTCAAGAATATTGGCCAACTTGTATGTTTCCGTGGGAGAGTCATCCACAATCAATATTTTTGCCATTTGATAAACCTCTAGATCCTTTAGTTAGTTTGGGTATGTTTTTCTAATACATCGAGTAATTCTGCGCGACCAAAAGGCTTGGTCAGATAGTCGTCAGCGCCGACTATACGGCCTTTGGCCTTGTCAAAAAGACCGTCTTTGCTCGACAGCATAATCACTGGAGTAGATTTATAATCGGGATTGTTTTTGATCAGTGCGCAGGTTTGATAGCCGTCGAGACGCGGCATCATGATGTCGATAAAAATGACATCTGGCTTGATATCAACGATTTTCGACAGGGAATCGAAACCGTCTGACGCTGTTGAAACATCACAGCCAGCTTTTGCCAGCAACGTTTCCGCAGTGCGTCTTATTGTATTGCTGTCATCTATGACGAGCACTTTAAGGCCCTGAACATCCATATTTTCACCATTGTAAAACCACTTAACGCCTTAAGTACCGCCAACTTCACTTAAGTTATGGAATTTTAAACACACTTGTAATATATAATCCACAAGCCTCT
>JAFMBU010000091.1 GCA_017858295.1 Porticoccaceae bacterium
TCAAAACCACCTACGATGTGATTATTCGCAACAACTTTATTCTCGATAATAATATCCCCAACTTTGCCGCGCCAGGTTCCACTGTGGCGGGCATTCCCTCGGGTACGGGAATTTTGGTGATGGCGGCAGATGATGTGATTATCGAAGGCAATATTATCGTCAATCACAAGGTGGCGGGCATATTGATCAATGACCATGGCAATGCCCCGGGCTTAACTCTGGACCCAGACGTGGATCCCAATGCCGATCGGGTGATGATTCTGGACAATGTGATGCACAACAATGGCTATGACACTATCGACGAAGTGCGCGCCTTTGCTCTCACCGAACTGCATACCGGCGATATAGATATTTTTCAGATCGGTCCCAGTGAGGACAGCTGTATTATCAATCGCCACCGTTACAACCATGTGGGTCTGGGCGACTTTGCCGAATGTGGTTTTACCAACACCCACAGCACCCACAGTTACCTCTTAGCCGGCGGTGCCAAGCCACGAGTGATAGAGCCAGAGGAGCGGGGTGAAATTGCTTATATGGGCATCTGTGCTGGCTGTCATGCCTACGACGATGTGCTGATTGGCCCGTCCATAAGAGATATTCAGGCCATGTACGCAGGTAATGTGGCAGGTATTGTTAGCTACATTAACGCGCCGTTTAAGGTTCGTGCGGATTATCCGGAGATGCCGGCGCAGAATTATCTCGATGCAGAGACTCAGTTGGCGGTGGCAGACTATCTGCTCAATATCCCATTAGAGCAGAGCCAACCTTAACGGCAGCCTGGCACATTAATCAGGGCAGATAGGTCTGCAGGAAAGTGAGCATATTCTCACCCATCACCTTGCGGATCTGCTGCTCACTGAGATTCGCTTCCAGCAGTGCCTGAGTGATGACAGCCATTTCACTGCCATCAAAAGAGGTGGTCACTGTGCCATCAAAATCGGAACCCAGAGAGATATGATCCTCTCCCACTAGACCAATACCATAGACAATCGCGGCGGCCACAGTGGCCGGGCTGTTGCCACAGATGGCACCATCCCAAAATCCTACAGCGATCAATCCCCCTGCTGCGGCGATTTGCTCCATTAACTTATCGCTGATATTGCGCGGTGATGGGCAGTGACCCTGAAACCCGGTGTGACTGACAATCAGCGGTTTATTGCTGATAGCCAAGGTATCGACCACTACCTGTTCCGAGGAGTGAGAGACATCCAGCATAATCCCGAGAGCCAGCATCTTGTTAACCGCATCGCGACCAAATTGCGTTAAGCCTTCTCCGCTAGT
This sequence comes from Porticoccaceae bacterium, assembly GCA_017858295.1. Lineage (GTDB taxonomy): Bacteria > Pseudomonadota > Gammaproteobacteria > Pseudomonadales > Porticoccaceae > HTCC2207. The sequence goes on from JAFMBU010000091.1 coordinate 1,282, forward strand.
GCCATGGAGGGAACCCCCGAGTTTATTATCAAAGAAATGCTGCAGGCTCATCATGCGAAAGCCGTTGTTAAACAGCCGTTGAATATTATCCAGATCCCCATCCAGTGCATGGGAACCCTCGGTGCCCAGCAACCCGCCAATCAGAGTTGGATTGCTCTGACGACGTTTTAGAAATTCAGCCAGCTCAATGCGCGACCGAATCAACATTAAATTATCAGGATCTCGGGCAGCCAATTTATACAGCTTGTCCGCCTGAAACAGTGCCCGTTCAGCAAGGCTAGTCCAAGTTGCCGCAGGCCAGCGCTGAGCCATGGCTAACAGCGTAATATTGTCGCTGGCGTCGCTACTATTGCGCTCATAGTTTTGACCGCTGGGAGATTTGGTTACCGTGGTAAACATCTGCAGCGCCATATTGCCCTGCTGCATGCGCGGAAAATCCAGGTGTCCATAGTCGTACTGCTCACTTAGATTGCGCATCCACAGCAAGCTATCTGCGTGCCAGTCGCCAATCAGCAGACTGCTGTGCAGTTGTTGGGCCTGGTCAGAGATCTCGTAGGCTTGATGCTCGACCACAACATTCCGCTCCTCATCCAAAATGGCCGGCGCAAAAGTGAGAAACAGACCAAGAGAGACAGCAAGAACTAGTGCAAAAATAATAAAATATTTTTTCATTTTTAGAGCTCGTCATAGCCATGTAATTGATTGATTCTGATCACCGCCTGCACCTCATCAACATAGACCTGGCGCAGCTCTGAGTAATACAGCAGAGTTTGTGCCAGTTGATGACCAGTGGCAGAACTCTCGGCCGTGCTCAGTTCAGCGCGAAGCGCGCGCAGATCTTTATAGGCGCGATGAGTATTGAGATTGTGGAGATAGGCATCAATTGCAGCGGCCACGGAATCAAACTTGGCCACCTCATGTCTGCTGTCTGCCGAGCGCCGCAGCGGCACAAGGCCGCAGCCCTTCTCATAACACCACTGACCAAACAGATTATTACCCTGCCGAGCAAAGCGCGAGGTTCCCCAGGCCGACTCGATGGCCGCCTGAGCCAGAACCAATGAAGGTGGCAGTACCGCAACTCGCAATAGCAGCTGATCAATTACTTGCTGGTTGTTGAGAGTTTGCGTATCTACGCGATAGCTTTCAGCCAACTGCAGCAAATTGCGCTGCTGAAAAAATGACAGTTGATCAGCGTCGGTGGCCATCTCCTCAAGCTCGGCACGCTGTTCCATAATCGACTGATTGGCAGCAGATACCAGGGGCAGCATATAGTCAAAAAACGCCGTTTTCTTCTGCTTCACATCGCTGTAGCCACCAAAATCTGGCAGCGGATCGCGGTTCGCTCCCACACTGTAGAGGCTCACTACAGCGACTAAAAAGATGGCAAAAAATACCTTGCTGCGGAGCAAACTCATCATGCCTTGAGATCCGCGAGCAATTTACGCGCCGCCAAAAAGAAGAACGCCGCCGAGATCAAATTGACAAATGAGACTATGCCCAGGGCATAACGCAGTGCCTCAGAACCGTAGCTGGGAGTGAGGAAATCACTCAGCATACCCACCACTAAAGGCCCTAAACCCAAACCAATGAGGTTGAGAATAAAGAACAGAATAGCCGAGGCCATGGCGCGCATGCTCGGGCTCACCAATGTGTGTGAGATGGCAATGGTTGGCCCCAGATAAAAGGCGCCCAGCATAGTGGCAAAAAACAGAAAGCCCAGGGCTAATCGGGGATCGCCAATAAACACCGCGGTAAACATCAGCGGCACACTGCAGGCCGCGGGAATCCCGGAAATCCACAGATACCAGCGCTTGTCTTTAGCGCCGTAGCGATCCGCCAATACGCCCCCCATATAGGTTCCCAGCGCGCCGCCTATACCGGTGATCAGCGCCAGACTGGTGCCCACCTCCAAGCTGCTAAAACCGTGAGAGCGAATTAAAAACGACGGTGTAAAGTTGCCAATACCATAGCTGCTAAAGGCATTTAGCCCGGCGGCAACGGCAAACAGCTTAAAGGAACCAAAGCTTTTAAGGGTGCGCAGGGTTTCGCCAAAGGTTGCTGGGGCTTCTAGGGCGCGACCTTCTAGACCGCCGCGGACCGGTTCGCGAATGGTGAAACGGACTAAGAGAGCCACCAAAAAGCCCGGCACACCGACCACGAAGAAGGCCGTTCGCCAACCAAACTCACTGTTGATCCACCCGCCAATCAAAAAGCCAAACAGAATGCCCAGATAGACACCGGTAGAGTAAAACGACAGGGCACTGCCGCGCTGTTCAACCGGGTAATAATCAGAAATCATCGAATGGGATGGGGGGCTGCCGCCAGCTTCACCGACGCCAACACCGATCCGCGCCATTAACAACTGCCAGAAGTTCTGGGTAAACCCAGAAAGTGCCGTCATACCACTCCACACCGCTATCGCAAGAGAGACAATATTGCGGCGGTTGCCCACATCGGCCCAGCGGGCAATGGGAATACCCACGCTGACGTAAAAGATGGCAAAGGCAAAACCGGTGAGCAGACCGAGCTGAGAATCAGACAGGTCCATATCCACTTTAATCGACTCTTGCAGAATAACCAGAATCTGCCGGTCAATAAAATTGAGCGCATAGACCAGTGTGAGTAAAACCAACACATAGCGGCGATAGCCATTGGATACAGGTGTAGCGGTTGATTCAGAGGATTTTGCAGGAGCCCCTTCAGGCGGGGATGGATCAGACATGGAGTACCTCGATTATTATTTTTATTGGTCTTTTATAAGCACCTTCGTCCCAATGTAACACCTAAGTCAATAAAGTTGAAAATATTCCCTACAGTTCATTGGGGTAGGGTAAAAATTTACCGTATTGGGTATTGATGGTTGCCCCATTACACCAATGAGGGAAGACGAATTAGGATGCCCAAGAATATGTACGAAGAACAACAGGACAAGGAGTCACAAGGTTCGATCGACCTAAAATCACCGTACCCAAAGACCCATGGCAGTGCCAACAGCTCACATAGCTGGCGCACCGATCCCCAAGATGCGGAGCTAAGTTATTTTTCCCAGCTGTCACGGTCTAAAGACTTAAATGACTTTAAGCAGCGGATTCTCAAAGCGGTCAATCAAATGGGATTCTCCGACTTTTCCTTTATCCACATGGATGCGTCTGGCGACATAGATTCACTGGTTCTGTCGACCATTCCCAGGGCCATTTCACGGAGCTATTTTGAGCAGGGTCTCTACCAACATGACTTGATTATCCCCTATGCCAACAGCCGAACCCGGCCTATTTTTCGATCAGAGCTAGAAAACTATGTAAATCAGGCTCCATTCGACAATGACATGACCGAGACTAGCCATGAAATATACAAAATTAATAAGTCCCATGGCTTTTACGATTTTTTTAATATGCCCTCAAATTCTTTCGACGGCAGCGGTAAAGTAATGTTTTTGGTAACCCAGAGAGACGGCAACCCCTTTGATTTTCGCCAGCGCGTGATGCAATGTCTGCGGTCCCTAGAGCTGCTTTCAGAAGCCATAGACATTCTCGTCGGCCAGCGATTTTCGGATGTAATTGGACTGAAAAAGCCACTCCCGAAAACTATCTATAAGATCAACCCCGCTCCTTTACGAGTCCTGCAAACCCTTGCCAACAACGATTTAAATATTCAATGCATAGCCCACAAACTATGTATCAGCGTAGTCACGGCAAACAAGCATTTAGAGACCGCTAGAAAAAGCTTAGGGGTCAGAACCAACTATGCGGCCATTAAACGAGGCCTGGAAAGCGGGCTGATTCACTTCGAAGACTAAGCGTTATCACTGCAGCTCAGGGAGTCAGATCAATGCCAGTAATCAGTACTCAAGAAAACCCTCTATCAAACACCCGACCCGGCATTGATCTGCAGTGCAAAGATCCCTTTGAGACCTTTGCATTGATGCGCGAGCATCACCCTGTGTGCCAGATTGAACCCAATGGTTTATGGGCGATCAGCCGCTACAAAGACATCAAGGAGGCGCTTGCACAGCCAGAGGTTTTCTCATCACAAGCCCTAGACCGATTCTTTCAGGCCGACTGGCTAAGCGATGACTGCAAGTCTAAAAGACTGGTGGTTTCCCAGGACCCTCCAGAGCACAAAAAATATCATGGGCTGCTCAACAAGGCATTTATCAACAGTAATATTAAGGCGCTGATTCCCCTGATGCGCGAGACCGCAAAATCCCTTATAGACAACATGACTCCGGATATGCCGGTGGATTTTATAAGTCAATTTGCCTACCCCTATATTGGTAAAATCATCGGTCAGATTGTCGGTGTGGGAGACAAGCAAAGCCTTGCAGAAATACAAGAGTGGGTCGAGTACGAAGAGCAGATGTCGCCCTATAGGCCCAGCGATGAATTTATCGACGGATGCGAAAATTCGATTCGCCGACAGAAGGCCTATTTTCTCCAGGCGATTAAAGAGCGTCGCTTGAAACCCCGCAATGACCTACTCTCGAGCCTACTCGAAGCCCGAGTCGACCAGCAGGCCTTAAGCGATGAGGAGCTCTGCAGTTTGCTGAGCTTAATGGTTTCAGCTGGCTACACCACCACGGTCCAGGCTCTCACCCATGCCATCATTCAACTGTCACGGCGCCCGGAAATACTGGCCCAGATCAAACAATCGCCCCAGCTTATCCCCGCGTTTACCGAAGAGCTTTTGCGCCACAGCCCACCACTCTACACCGCCTTTCGCATTGCCAGCCGCGATATAAAAATATATGACGTGACCATACCTAAAGGAGAGATGGTGCTGCCACTTCTCGCCTCGGGAAACCGCGATCCAGCGCAGTTTGAAAATCCCGATGAGTTCGATATTTTTCGCAAGAATGCCCGACAGCACCTGACCTTTGGCTACGGCATTCACACCTGTATTGGTGCGGCTCTGGCACGCCTGGAAATACATGTGGCTCTGGAGGCCTTGCTGAGCGCCTACAGTGAAATAAGCTGCCCGCCAGACGATCAGCTCGACTGGATTCAATCCATCGGTATGCGTGCCGTCTCAACATTGCCGACACGTTTTTTTACTTAGAGCTCGAACCACTACCAACACACCAATGGAAATCTAGCCCGCAAAGGAAAGGCCACTATGAATAATCAAAAAATGATCGCCGCGGCTCTTAAAAGCTCTGCTATGAGCTTATTAATTGCTGCAACCCAGTCCACAGGGGTTTATGCCAACACCGAGTATGTAGATACCGAGACGCAAAGTAGACTCGATGAAATTATTGTCACCGCACAAAAGCGCCGGCAGTCGCTCCAGGA
>JAFMBU010000092.1 GCA_017858295.1 Porticoccaceae bacterium
ATACGTACAACCTTACCTTCGTAGATAGTACCTGGCTCTGGATCAGCAACGATGGCAGCAATTGCGTCCATTGCAGCGTTCAGACCGGCAGTATCTTCAGAGTAAACCTTAACCGCACCACTGTCATCGATATCGATAGTTGAGTTGTGCTCTTCGCAAAGACCACGGATAGTTGCGCCGCCCTTACCAATTACGTCACGGATCTTGTCGGAATCGATCTGCATAACACCCATACGTGGAGCTGTGTCAGCAACTTCATCACGACCAGAAGAAATCACCTTGTTCATCTCGCCAAGGATATGCAAACGTGCCTGCATGGCCTGTTCGAGAGCAATTTCCATAATCTCTTCAGTGATGCCTTCAATTTTGATATCCATCTGCAGTGCAGTGATACCAGCAGCTGTACCAGCTACTTTAAAGTCCATATCGCCGAGGTGATCTTCGTCGCCAAGAATATCGGTCAGTACTGCAAAGCCAGCGTCTTCTTTAACCAGACCCATAGCGATACCAGCAACTGGTGCCTTCAGTGGAACACCTGCATCCATCAACGCCAGGCTTGAACCACAAACCGACGCCATAGAGCTTGAACCGTTAGATTCTGTGATCTCTGATACAACGCGCATGGCATATGGGAACTCTTCCGGAGAAGGTAGAACCGCATTGATACCACGACGGGCTAAACGACCGTGACCTACTTCGCGACGGCTAGTGAAACCAATACGACCGGCTTCGCCTACTGAATAGGGAGGGAAGTTGTAGTGCAACATAAACGGATCATCACGACGGCCTTCAAGGGCATCGATCATCTGTGCATCACGGGTAGAACCCAACGTAGCAGCAACAATTGCCTGAGTCTCGCCACGGGTAAACAGTGAAGAACCGTGAACCTTAGGTAAGATGCCAACTTCAACGTCGATACCGCGAACAGTAGTAGTGTCACGACCATCAATACGCGGTTCGCCACGGATGATGCGACCACGAACAATGCTCTTCTCGAGCTTCTTGAACGAGTCTTTGATGTCTTCTGCAGTTGGGCCGCCGTCAGCAATAAGCTTGTCGTTGGCAAGGTCGCGCAAAGCATTAATCTTAACGACACGGGCCTGCTTATCAACGGTCTGGTAGGCTGCGTCTAGATCAGCACCAACGAGATCGTTAAGCGCAGTTTTTAGGTCAGCATTTTCAACTTCTGCAACCCAATCCCAACGTGGCTTGCCAACTTCAGCGGCAAGTTCAGCGATTACACTGATAACAGACTGCATTTCCTGGTGAGCGAAAAGTACACCGCCCAACATGATGTCTTCTGAAAGCTCGCTGGCTTCAGATTCAACCATCAGTACTGCGTCTTTGGTACCAGCAACAACCATATCCAGTGCTGAGTCAGCCAGTTCACTGTAAGTTGGGTTAAGCAGGTAGCCTTGCTCGTCGGTGTAACCAACGCGCGCACCACCAACAGGACCGTTAAACGGAATTCCTGAGATAGACAGGGCAGCAGAGGTGCCGATCATGGCAGCAATATCCGGATCGATATTTTTCTCAGCGGACATAACAGTACAGACAACCTGTACTTCATTTTTAAAGCCGTTGGGGAAAAGTGGACGGATCGGACGGTCAATCAAACGTGAGGTCAGTGTTTCTTTCTCGTTTGGACGGCCTTCACGCTTAAAGAAACCACCGGGGATCTTACCCGCAGCATAGGCTTTCTCGATGTAGTGAACACCCAGCGGGAAGAAGTCCATACCGGGCTTGGCTTCACGTGCGCCAACAACTGTACAAAGAACAGAAGTGTCGTCGATTGAACATAATACTGCGCCAGTTGCCTGGCGCGCGATGCGGCCGGTTTCCAGAGTTACGGTGTGATTACCGTATTGAAACGATTTAATAATAGGAGTCATATTTTACCTTGGTATATTTACCATTTAGCGTCTTCGCACTGAGCCTTTTTACGCTGCTCGGGTTACTGATAAATACCCCTTGTTACCTTTCTACTACTTCGGGGGATATGCATCAGTAACTCGATCAACGAATCTGTGGTCAGAGCTCCAACGGTTTAGTTAGCTGTTCGTCAAACGCCCACCTGAAACTGAATAGCCCAGATAGACAAATGCGGCCCCTTTTGAGGGCCGCACCGAGAACAGTTATCGACGTAAACCAAGCTTCTTGATCAGCTGGCTGTAGCGTTCAATATTTTTGCCCTTCAAATAGTCGAGCAATTTACGACGCTGGTTAACCATGCGAATCAGGCCGCGACGTGAATGGTGATCTTTTTTGTGATCGCCAAAGTGGCCCTGTAGCTTGTTGATGTTTACGGTTAGCAGAGCGACCTGAACTTCAGGGGAACCTGTGTCATTTTCACAAGTTGCATGCTCAGATACGATTGCTGCTTTTTCTTCTGCACTCAGTGCCATGTTACTTTCTCCAATATGCGAATTAAAAAAATTCAGGATGCCCGCGCATATTTACAGACAACCTAACTTAGGTTCTTAGACCGTTATGTCTCAACGACCAGTCTTTTCGGGGCGATTCTGCCATCTTCGGTGACCGTGGCCACACCCAAAAATGCTCCGCCCTCGCGAAAGACGCGCACTATATCGCCTTCTTGCCCATTGCGAAAGGCCTCACCGGACATTACTTCCTGACCCAACTGGAAGTAAGTGGCCACAGTTTCGCTCAATTCCACCGCCATACGGTCGGCAACGGCTATATCCATGGGCTTTAAAAGGTGGTCCAACTGCTCTGGCTCGCAGCTCTCGCGCATTTCTTCAAGAGCAGCCAAGGTCAGCGTTTCAGCTTCATGGAAGGGTCCAGCCAGGGTGCGGTGCAATGCACTGACATGGGCGCCACAGCCGAGCATCTGGCCCAGATCATCGGCTAGGGACCTTATATAGGTGCCTTTACTGCAGCGCACCTCAACATCCAGCTCGGCAATCACACCGGGCCTAAAGTCTAGAATCTTGTAGTCATAGATAGTAATACTGCGCGCTGCGCGTTCTACTTCTATACCCTGGCGGGCCAACTTATACAGCGGTTGACCGTTGTGCTTAAGCGCCGAGTACATCGAGGGAACCTGCTGTATATCGCCCCTAAAGGTCTCAACTGCCGCTTCGATTTGCTGCAGAGTAATATTGGAGGCATCAATGCGTGACACTTCGCCGCCATCGACATCGCCGCTCTCGGTGCGCAGACCCAGACTAAAGGTGCTGCGATAGCCTTTTTCAGCATCGAGCAAAAACTGACTAAATTTGGTTGCTTCGCCGAGACAGATTGGCAGCACGCCAGTGGCCAATGGATCGAGACTGCCAGTGTGGCCCGCTTTATTGGCATCGAACAGACGTCTGACACGCTGAAGGGCGTGATTAGAGGATAATCCAAAAGGTTTATCGAGCAGGAAAACGCCATTCACCAAACGGCCGCGGGTGCGCTTGCGAGCCAAACTTAGGCTTCCTCGCTATCCGACTGAGGGTCTTCTGGGTCTGCAGGCGTCTCTTTTGAGATAGCCAGATCGATCAGCGCCGAAAGGTGCTGGCCGCGGCGACCGGTCTCATCAAAGATAAACTTTAACTTGGGGACAATGCGCAGCTGAATGCTGGCGCCGAGCAACTTACGCAGGTAGCCAGATGCTCCGTTGAGGGCATCCATGGCTTCGTCAATCTGATCTTGATCGCGCTCGCCGACAAAGCTGACGAACACTTTGCCATAGGCGAGATCGCGACTGATCTGCACTTCAGTAACATTGACCATGCCAACGCGCGGGTCGCGGACTTCGCTGCGTATCAGTGTGGCTAACTCCTGTTGAACAGAGTCTGATACGCGTTCTGCGCGAGTAAATTCTCTTGGCATGTCAGTCCGTACTTATAGTGAGCGCTGTACCTGAGTGACGTCAAAGACCTCAATCAGATCGCCAGGCTTCACATCATTGTAGTTTTTCACGCCGATACCACATTCCATACCGTTGCGAACTTCTTGAGCATCATCTTTAAAGCGACGCAGAGATTCCAGCTCGCCCTCATAGATAACAATATTGTCTCGCAGAACACGAATTGGCTTGCTGCGGAACACTGTGCCTTCGATAACCATACAGCCGGCAATAGCGCCAAACTTAGGTGAACGGAAGACATCGCGCACTTCGGCGATACCAACAATCTCTTCACGGGTCTCTGGAGCGAGCATGCCTGACAGAGCTGACTTAACTTCGTCGAGAAGGTTGTAGATTACGCTGTAGTAGCGCACTTCAATATTCTCTTTCTCAGCCAGGGCACGAGCTGCACCGCCGGCACGAACATTAAAGCCGAGGATAATAGCGCCAGTTGTGAGAGCCAGGTTCATATCCGATTCAGTGATACCACCGACACCAGAGGCAACAATATCCACCGCAACTTCGCTGGTAGCAAACTCATGCAGGGCAGAAATAATCGCTTCAAGAGAACCACGCACATCAGTTTTAACGATCAAGTTAAGCTTGCTCACCTGATCGGCGCCCATGTCGGTAAACATATTTTCTAGCTTGGCAGCCTGCTGACGAGACATACGCTCTTGACGAGCCTTAGTCTGACGAGTTTCAGCAATTTCTTTGGCTTTGCGCTCATCGGCAACAACGAAAAACTCATCGCCGGCTTTTGGCGCTTCGTCGAGGCCCAGTATCTCTACTGGAATCGATGGACCCGCTTCAAGAGTTGGCTTTTTGGCTTCGTCGGTCATGGCGCGAATCTTACCTACGCTCTCACCGGCTAGCATAAAGTCGCCTTTGCGCAGAGTACCCTGCTGAACCAGAGCAGTGGCAATAACACCACGGCCTTTATCAACTCGGGCTTCAACAATGACGCCGCGAGCTGGCACATCCACTGGAGCAGTTAGCTCAAGTAGTTCAGCTTGCAACAGAACAGCTTCTAACAATTGATCAATGCCGTCGCCAGTGTGAGCAGAGACTTTAATAAACTGTGTATCACCGCCCCACTCTTCAGGAATAACATCTTTAGCGGCCAGTTCATTGGTCACGCGCTCTGGGTCAGCACCGTCTTTGTCCATTTTGTTGATGGCAATAACAATGGGGACACCAGCAGCTTTTGCGTGCTGAATCGCTTCTTCGGTCTGCGGCATAACACCGTCATCGGCGGCAACAACCAAAATCACGACATCGGTAGCCTGAGCTCCACGAGCACGCATAGCAGTAAATGCGGCGTGTCCCGGAGTATCGAGGAACGTCACCATACCTTTGGGCGTATCTACGTGATAAGCACCAATATGCTGGGTGATACCGCCGGCTTCGCCGGATGCAACGCGAGATTTTCTAATCTGATCGAGCAGCGAAGTCTTACCATGGTCAACGTGACCCATAACGGTAACGATCGGCGCGCGGGACTCTTCAGTTCCTTCGCTTTTGATCTCAGCGAACTGCTTAGCCAGCTCATCTTCGACGCTTTCAATTTGCTCAACAACTGGTTGATGACCCAACTCTTCAACCACCAAGAAGGCAGTCTCTTGGTCAATCATTTCATTGATGGAGGCCATGACACCCATTTTCATCAGCTGCCTAACCACTGGACCGGTCTTGCTCAACATTCTTTGAGCCAGCTCACCAACGGAGATTTCTTCTGGAATAGCGACTTCCAAGACTTTCTTTTCAGTCGGCTTTTGGAAGGTGTGCTTGTTATCAATCTTTAATGCAGATGGTAGACCAGAACGCAGACGCGGAGACTTGCGTCGCGAATCGTCTATATCATTCATTGCCAGACGACCTTTCTTCTTGCCGCCTTTGCCGATTGGCTTCTTCGCTTTCTTGCCAACCTTATCATCGTCATCAGTTGGTGCTGCTTTGCCGAAACGACGAGTCTTATCATGCACAGGCTCGCCTGCAACAGCAGGCTTGGACGCTGGAGCCGGCTTGCCGATTTTTTTCGCTTCCGCTGCCTTGGCTGCAGCTACAGCTTCGGCGGCTAAACGAGCAGCTTCTTCAACTTTGAACAGAGCCTCTGCTTCTTCTTTTGCCTTAGCTTCTGCTGCGGCTTTGCGACGGGCACCAATAGCGGCCAGGCGTTGCAACTCAGGATCAGCATAGACTTTTGGACCTTCAGAAACCGGCTCTGGAGTGGCTTCTGGAATCGGCTCAGGAGTGGGCTCTGGAATCGGCTCAGGAGCTACTTCAGCAACAACTTCTGGCTCTGGCACGACGACTGGCTCTGGTGCGACAATAGCTGCAGCTTCTTCAGCTGCTAACTGCTCTTGAGCTTCGGCATCGACCTGGGCCTGAATTTCTTCATCGCTGCGCTTTATATAGGTACGCTTTTTGCGCACTTCGATATTAACCGTTTTGCGATTACCTGATTTCAAGGTGCTCAGAGTCTTGCGCTGCAAGACAATTTTCTTTGGCTCACGAGCACTATCGCCATGCAAACCCTTTAAATAGGCTAGCAGCGTTTGTTTCTCCTCGTCAGATACCGAGGCATCCTCAGACGTATGCGACAGTCCTGCCTCTTTCATTTGCATAAGCAAACGTTCGACAGATGCGCCTACGGTTTTTGCCAATTCACTTACAGTAACTTCAGCCATCGGTTGTCCT
>JAFMBU010000093.1 GCA_017858295.1 Porticoccaceae bacterium
ATATTTTGAATGGTACTGTCACGGTTCTAGATAATTCCTATCTTTTTGATAAAGCTATTAAACAGGCAATCACGCAGATTAAAGGATTGCCCGTCGCGAGCTAGCAGATCGCTCCTTATGCAGATAGAAAACGGTTGGCTCAGTTGTGCCACGCAGATGCCATCGCCCAATACAGACCAGCGCCCTCAGGTTGCGGATATCAGTCTGCTGGTGATCCACAATATTAGTTTGCCGCCGAACCAATTTGGCGGTGGCTATATTGGCGAGTTTTTCACTAATTGTCTGGATCCCGAGGCGGATGCCTATTTTGCTGAGATTTGCCACCTTAAAGTGTCTTCCCATCTGCTGATTGATCGCCATGGCAAGATCACCCAGTTTGTCAGCTTTAATCAGCGGGCCTGGCATGCGGGCGTATCGCAATTTGAACAGCGCTCTAACTGCAATGATTTTTCCATTGGCATTGAAATGGAAGGCGCTGACCATATCCCCTACACTGAGATTCAATATCAGGTGCTGGCTGAGGTCAGCAGAGCACTGCTGCAATGCTACCCGCTTATCAACGCGGAGCGTATTGTCGGCCACAGCGATATTGCACCTGGACGCAAAACCGATCCCGGAGAGGCGTTCCAGTGGGACCACTACAAACAACTGCTCGGTTAAATCAGTGCCGGTGCAAATACAGAGGTAAAGAGTGCATTTTTTAATTATTTTGATCGCCATTGCAGTATTGGAAAGCAACGGTCAGTTGGCCTTTATTCAACGCGATGCCTGGGTACGCAAGTGGCATGGAGCGCTGACTGCATTCTCGTTATCCAAACTACCTGCCCTAGCAGGCAATTGCCAACTCAACGTCTGGGTCTTTGTGCTGGTTCCTGTGGTGGTTTTGCAGCTGGTGCTCTGGTATCTGGGCAGCGGCATACTGGTATTTTTACTCGAGCTGGCGGTCTTGCTCTACTGTCTGGGTCGCGGTGATCTCAGTGCCCAGATTGGCGTGCTGCAGTCCGATATTCAGCGCAATGATCTGCAGGCCGCATTTCACGACGCTGCGGTTTTTAATATTGGCCATCGCGCGGTTTCAGCTGACAATGCTCAAGGGCTGTTTCGCGAACTGGCGGCGACATTGCCTTACCGATTGTTTGAACGCAGCTTTGTGGTGGTGTTCTGGTTCTTTTTTCTCGGCGCGCCTCTGGCCTTGGCCTATAGATTGTTGGCCCTGCATGGGGATATGCAGTTACAGATGCCCGATATTGAAATAGAGCAAGAGCAGGCGATTGAAGCAGAGGCTGTGGAAGTGCTGGAAGACGCCGCGCCAGATGAGGCCAATAAACTCCTCTGGTATCTGGAGTGGATTCCCGTTCGAGCTCTGGCTCTGACTCTGGGGTTAATGGGTGACTTCTCCAAGGCCACTGCGCCGTTAAAAGAATTAGTCTTCTGCGCAAAAACCTCTACCGCTGATGTGCTGCGTCTCTGTGTATTGGGTGCGCTGAATAATCAATCGGCAAATGCCACAGCGACTGTTGACCAGGAGGAGGCCAGTTCCGATTTGGCGGTTGATGAAACCGCAGCTCTGTCTCAGGTGGCAGATATTGTTGCTCTGTTTAGACGTTCCATGACCGGTTGGCTGGTGGTGATTGCATTGCTAGTGTTGACGAGCTAGTACTGACTAGCTAGGGGCTGTTGCTCTTTACTCCTCTTTATGGCTTTTTATACCTCGCTATGCCTCTTCATTCCAAGGCGCCACCTTAAACAGTAGCAACATGCCGGGAATGGCCAGGGCCGTGCAGATATAAAAGAAGCTTTCCCAGCCCACACCTTCGACAATAATGCCGGTAAATGAACTGGCCACAGTGCGTGGCACTGCGGTCAGGGCAGTAAATAAAGCCAGCTGGGTGGCGGCAAACGCTGGGTGCGTAGAGCGCGCCATAAAGGCCACAAAAGCGGCGGTGCCAAGACCGACGCCGAGATATTCAAAACTAATCACCAGCCCCAGAAGCCACAGTCCTTCGCCCACTCTGGCCAGTAGAGCAAAGCCAAGAATCGACACAATCTGCACCAAACCAAACAGCCATAGAGCGCGATTGATACCGATCTTAAGCATCAAAATGCCCCCCAGAATGCCCCCGACGATCATTGGCCACAGGGCCGCATGTTTGGCGATCAACCCAATCTCAGTCTTGCTAAAGCCCATATCCAGATAAAACGGTGTCGCCAGAGCTGTGGCCATGCTGTCACCGAGTTTATAGAGCAGCATAAAGGCCAAAATAAGGCAGGCCTGTTGCACACCCTGGCGGGAGAAAAACTCTTTAAAGGGATCAACAATGGCTTGATTCAACGTGGTGGGATGGCGGGCATCTGCCTTGGGTTCGGCAATACTCAGGGTCATCAAAATACCAATCAACATAAAGGCTGCGGTAATCATAAACACGCTTTGCCAGGGCAGGCTATCGGCCAGAATCAGGGACAGGGAGCCGGGGACCAATCCGGCAATTCTGTAGGCGTTAACGTGAATTGAATTGCCCAGCCCCAACTCTTGGTCCGGCAGTATCTGGCGGCGGTAGGCGTCGAGAACAATATCTTGGGTGGCGCTTAAAAAGGCGATCAGCAGGCAGAGCCAGGCGATGCTCCAGATCTCTGTGTTGGGGTTTAAAAAGCCCAGGGCAGCAATGGATAACAGCAGGCCGATCTGAGTAGCCAGCATCCAACCACGACGCAGGCCGCCCCCAAAACCAAAAGTAGCGCTAAATGAAGCGCCAAGCTTAGTGAAACCGGGAATGGCTAAACGGTAGCGATCCAGCAGCGGCGACCAGAAAAACTTCCATGTGTAGGGCAGGCCGATCAGAGCAAAAAAACCGATCTCTTTTAGTCCCACGCCCTCGGAGCGCAGCCAGGCCGGTACCAACGAGATCAGTATATACAGCGGCATGCCCGAGGCAAAACCGGTAAATATACAGATCAACATACGGCGGTTTAACAGTGCCTGCTTGATGCTGGTTGGGTTCATTGAATACCTAATTGAGAGGCTAATTAAGAGCCTAATCGAGACTCTAATTGAGAGCCCTGTTGTTATTGTCTTCGCGGCGGCCTAGGGCTGCCAGCGAAATTGTTTGAGACTGATGCGGCCGTTATTAAACACAACCCCTTCTTCTTGCAGCAGCGCCCGCTGCCGTATACCACTGTCTGTGTCTGGGCCCAAACTGATTTTGCCGGCAGCATTTATGACCCGATGCCAGGGCAGAGTAGTTTCAGTTGGCAGATTGCGCAATATATATCCAACTTGGCGCGCTGCTCGCGGTACTCCTGCCAAATCTCCTAGCTGACCATAGGTCACGACTTTGCCCTGGGGAATCGCCGCCAGAGCAATATAGATTTTTTGCTCTATGCTTGGTTGATGATCTGGCTGAGGTTCTTCGCCGCGGATATTTTCCATGGCCTAAGACTACGCTATTCGCTGCCCTGTTGAAATAGACGAAACTACCCCAATGTACCTATTAGACCGGCCAGACTGGGCGGGAAAAAATGAGACTAAACCTGTGCGCTACCTATTTTTGATATTTGTGATTACGCCGGTGCTAGAGATGTGGCTGCTGATCAATGTCGGCGCCCAGATTGGCGCACTGCCCACCATAGGTCTGGTGTTGCTCACCGCTTTTGTGGGCGTCAACCTGCTGCGCTTGCAAGGCTTCGACACATTGTGGCGCGGCCAGCGCAAGTTTGCCGAGGGCAAGCTGCCAGCCCAGGAAATTGCCGAGGGTATTATTCTCGCGGTATCCGGAGCCCTGTTGCTGACCCCGGGATTTGTCACCGATGCTATTGGCTTTGCCGGATTGATTCCTCTGGTGCGGGGCGCCATGGCGCGTCTAGTATTGAGTCGCATGGTGGTCAGTGGTGTGGCTTTCAGCTCATCAACGGGTTCATCGACGGGTGCATCAACAACCGGCTTTACCGCCAGTGGCGGTCGCAGTCAGTCTGACAATATTATCGAAGGGGAGTCCTGGGACGAAAAGTGACTCAATGGCAGTAACTAACAAGGAGGTTTGATCAAACAGGAAGAGACAAAAAAATTGCCCTGATCCCTTGAAAAAGAAATCAGGCGCCACCATATGAAGTGCAACCGCGGGATTCCTCTCGCACAAGTAACTTTTGAACACTGTAGATAGATAAATTGGAGAGACAAAGTATGAAAATTCGTCCATTACACGACCGAGTGATCGTTCGTCGCGAGGAAGAAGAAGCAACATCCGCTGGCGGTATCTTGCTGCCAGGTTCGGCGCAGGAAAAGCCTAACCAGGGCGAAGTTATTGCCGTAGGCAATGGCCGTGTTTTGGATAACGGTGATGTGCGCCCGGTTGATGTCAAAGTGGGTGATAAGGTCGTGTTTGGTAAGTACGCCGGACAAGACACCATTGATGTCGAAGGTGAAGAGCTGATTATTCTCAGTGAAACCGATATCAAAGCCGTTATCGAAGCTTAAGAGCTTGTAATCGTTAGCTCACCATAAAGAGCTTTTTACAGAATTTTTGTTATAACCAGATTTACCAAAGGAATTAAACATGTCAGCTAAAGAAGTGAAGTTTGGCAGCAGTGCTCGCCAAGGTATGTTGGACGGTGTAAACATTCTCGCCAACGCCGTAAAAGTAACCCTAGGTCCCAAAGGCCGCAACGTAGTATTGGACAAGTCATTCGGTGCTCCCACCGTGACTAAAGATGGCGTATCTGTCGCCAAAGAAATTGAGCTCGCCGATAAGTTTGAAAATATGGGCGCGCAGATGGTTAAAGAAGTGGCGTCTAAAGCCTCTGACGAAGCCGGTGACGGCACCACCACCGCAACTGTATTGGCCCAGGCTATTATTATCGAAGGCCTCAAATCAGTTGCTGCTGGTATGAACCCCATGGATCTTAAGCGCGGTATCGACAAAGCAGTAGTTGCTGCTGTCACTGAAATCGCCGCTCTGGCCAAGCCTTGCTCTGAGTCTAAAGAAGTGGCTCAGGTGGGTACTATTTCGGCCAACAGCGATGCGCACATCGGCGATATTATTGCTGAAGCCATGGACAAGGTCGGTAAAGAAGGCGTGATCACTGTTGAAGAAGGCACTGGTCTGGAAAATGAATTGGATATTGTTGAAGGTATGCAGTTCGATCGCGGTTACCTGTCGCCATACTTCATCAACAACCAAGAGAACATGAGCGCTGAGCAAGAGAGCCCATTTATCCTGCTAGTTGATAAGAAGATCTCCAATATTCGCGAACTGCTGCCACTGCTGGAAAATGTTGCTAAAGCAGGCAAGCCGCTGATGATTATTGCGGAAGATGTTGAAGGGGAAGCGCTCGCCACTTTGGTTGTTAACAACCTGCGCGGCATAGTCAAAGTTGCTGCCTGTAAAGCACCTGGCTTCGGCGATCGTCGCAAGGCAATGCTGGAAGATATAGCCACATTGACTGGCGGTACAGTAATCTCTGAAGAAGTGGGTCTGGATCTTGAGACTGCTACTCTTGAGCACCTGGGTACAGCTAAGCGCGTCACCATGACCAAAGAAGCTACCACTATTGTTGATGGCGCTGGCGATGCAGCGACTATCGGTGCTCGCGTTAAGCAGATCCGTGCACAGATCGAAGACACCAGCTCAGACTACGACCGTGAAAAACTTCAGGAACGCGTAGCCAAGTTGGCTGGCGGTGTTGCAGTAATCAAGGTTGGTGCAGCCACTGAAATGGAAATGAAAGAGAAGAAAGCCCGCGTTGAAGACGCCCTGCACGCAACTCGTGCTGCGGTTGAAGAAGGCGTGGTACCTGGCGGCGGTGTTGCTCTGGTGCGTGTACTGCAGAAGATCGCAGACACAGTTGGCGACAACAACGATCAAACTGTGGGTGTGGGCATTGCCCTGCGCGCCATGGAAGCGCCACTGCGTCAGATCGTAGAAAACGCTGGCGGAGAAGGTTCCGTAGTAGTCGACAAGGTTAAGTCAGGGGAAGGTAACTATGGTTACAACGCTGCCTCTGGCGAATACGGCGATATGATTGCCATGGGTATCCTGGATCCAGCCAAGGTTGCACGTACTGCTCTGCAGGCCGCTGCTTCTATTGCTGGTCTGATGATCACCACTGAAGCCATGGTTGCCGATGCACCTAGTGATGCACCTGCTGGTGGCGGTATGCCAGATATGGGTGGCATGGGCGGAATGGGTGGTATGGGCGGCATGATGTAAATCTGCCTCTCGACCTGTTTTTCATAGGTTGTTATAACCTGTGTTGGATAGGGAGCCATAAAGCTTAAGAAGAGCCCCGCAGTTTGCTGCGGGGCTTTTTTTTGCCCTTTTTATTTGTTCAGGGCAAATAACTATCAAAAAATCCCCTTTGCTGGCCTAAGGTGATTGCTATTTAGGCGCTCTTCCTCAACAATTGACGCCAAGAAAAATCGCCGTCCACAAGGGCGCAATACGTTAAATA
>JAFMBU010000094.1 GCA_017858295.1 Porticoccaceae bacterium
TAGTCGAAGCGCACGCGCAATGTCATATCCGAGTAGCGCTGGGGTTTGCTCTCTTTGGCAAGAAAGTTTTCTCCCCAGATTAAGCCTTCGGTGAGTTGGCGGTAGGTTGCTGCACCGTCGCCGCGGGGCTGCGCAGCCTGAAACGTTTTGGCTTTGTTGACCACCGTACGCAGCCGTGAATCGTTGCGCGGGTGGCTGGAAAAAATGCCGTGATAGGTTTGCTTGCTGGCGCCTTTGGCTCTGGCACGATCTTTTTGCAGCAATTCATAGTCTTTCATCATCGATAGCATGCTGATCATTTCACTGGGGGCGTAACCCAATTTGGCCATATATTCGGCGCCAGCTTCATCGGCTTCCAGCTCATTGCGTCGACCGTAGCCGCGAATCAAGGAGTTGGCGTAGGCCATCCCCGCTTCATAGACTTCGCCGCTGCCGGAGAGTATTGCGGCTACAGTGGAGAGGATCTGGGCGCCGGTGGCCTTGCCCTCCTGACCAGTGACATGCTTGCGTGTGATATGGCCCACTTCATGGGCCAGTACTGAGACCAGCTGTGCTTCATTGCTAACATAGTTGAGCAGGCCGCGATTGACATAGACATAGTTGTCGCGCGTGGCGAAGGCATTTAGATCTGGCGAGTCGAGAAGGGTGAAGATGAATTTTTCGCCGGCCATTTCCGACTGTGCCACAATCTCTTCGCCAAGTTTTCTAATATAACTATCCAGCGCCGGGTCATCGTAGATCGGGGTGCCTTGAAGCACTTCTTTATAGAAATCTGCCCCTGTGACTTTTGCTGCGACCTGAAGAGGGGTCAGCAGTGCGAGGCACATCAATGGAAGGGCTAGATACTTATTCACTGGGATTGATCCACCGTGAAAAACTGTTTTAGCTGGGTGCCAAGACTGGCGCAGGCATCATTTTTTACTGGGGTTAAAAGGGGTATTGGAGCGACCACTCCGAGCAGATAGGAGGTTCCCGAGGAGTCCACGCGCAGGCGGCCCTTTTCGGTGAGGTTGGTCAGATCCCAGACTATGGCTTCATAGATCGAGCTTTTCTCCCACTGGGCAAAACCAAAACAGCCGCCACCACCTGGGCCTATGGCGCAGCTGATAGAACCGCCTTTATCATGAGTCTCGGTGGAGCCGTCGAGCCAGACTAAATAGCGAATGCCATTGCGTTCAATCTTTTCTTTGATGGCGGAGTCTTCCATTAGTCGGCGTAAACGTTTGAGTCCTTTGGGCGCAGTGCGCGGTTCAAACCAGGGATAAATGGCATCGACAAATTGCTGCTCGGGAAATACACCTATATCCGCACCTTCCATTTTACTGGCGACGCAGTCGATAAATTCTCGGTCGGTATCATAGTGTCCAGCGTCGCGACGCCCGAGAATTACCACAGACTGTTCGCTATTAATGTCCATCATCTGATTGTTGGGACGGTACTCATCTATGGTGGTGGTTGCTCCACAGCCAGCCAGGAGGATTAGCGCACCCAGTGCTAATAATCTATTCACTATGGCTACTCCTCTTGCTGTTTTTATGCGGGATCTGCTCTGTGACTAACCAGTTGTAAACACTGGGAATGCGATAGAAATCCAGCAGCAGTTTGGCTCCGGCATCGCGCAGTGCGATCACTGTAGCTTCTTCGATAGCGTTGGTTTTGGACAGCATAAAAGAGTCCGGTGTCTTGCCGTAGGCGGGCATAAACCAGCTGTCCACCTGATCGCCCTTGGCGGTCTGAATGTCGAGGCTGTATTTGATCCACACTTCATAGACATTGAGATAGGTGTCTGAGGGGGTGGAAACCTGCACTTCCTGCACCGATGGCGTAATCACCAATGCGTTATCAAAGGTCACATCCGTTGCTGCAGAGACAAATTCGATCTGGCTAAACAGGCCTGCAAAGGCGTTGCTTAGGAGTTTGGTCTGGGCGCTGCCCAGGTCGATGCGAGTTTTACTGTTGGGGCTGGCGATGTAGTTTGTAAACTCTTCACTGAAGACAATGGCGGCGTTAACCGGCTTGGGTTTTGACACCACAGTGGGAAATTGCGAGTCGATCTGCACCTGTGCAGAACTGCTGCAGCCGCTGATAAAAAGCACTGTTAGAGCTAGCGAGAGAATGATTATTTTAGTTTTTGACATATTTGTACCCCTTTAGTTAAGGCTGTTTAAGCCAATAAAGGTTCCCCCGTTGTTGTAACTTAATTCACGCATCAATGCGGCAAACTTGATCGCCGATGCGCTGGGTGCGCCGCCCCGGGCAAAGTGCACTGGAAAGCCGATGGCATGAATACGAACCAATCGATCGGCGCCGAGATGAGCGCGGTTAAGTTTGTCCACAGCTCGAACCACATTTCTAATTGTGCGGCCCTGAAAATCATCGCCCAATGTGTAGATGCTGATTTTGCGATCGCGCTTATAAAAGGTCTGAATCGCGGCGTTTATGCCCTCCACTGGGCTGGAGTTGCTAAACGGAGCCCAGTTGCCGAGGGTGGTAATAATCTCTTCGCGCATCTTGGGGCTGTCGGGAATCCAGCGCTCGCGATAGGCTGAAAACATATACTGTCCCATATCATTGAGCACTTGAATGCCTTTGACGTCGGGATAGATATCGAGAATATTGATCATCTCTTTCTTGACCCGCTCCCAGGCTGCGACCTGCATGCTACCGGAGGTGTCGATAACAAAAATAATATAGTCGCTGTCTACGGGAATACCGCCGATGAGATTATTCTGTTGCTTAAACTCTGGTCCCACCAAGCGCTCCATCTCTTCGGTGAGAATCTGCATCACCAGCTGCAACTGCTCGGTTTCCCGGGCCTGAGAAAGAGAGATGGTCTGCGCCTGTTTGTCGACACTGGCGAGCTTGGCCCTGAGTCGCGCCACCCGTTCAGTCAGTTCTGAGAGCTGCTGTTTGCGCGACTTAAGCTGATCGTTGAGCACTACAGATTCACCGCGTACATCAAACAGTTGCTGTTGGAATTCTTTGACTGTGCCGCGCAATGCTTTCTCCGCTTCCTCAAGGGCGCCGGGGTCGCCGACCTTAGCGATCACCAGCAACAACACAATAGCGCCAAAGCCGCAGCTGATCACGTCGAGAAACGAGATGCTGGCTTCCTGAAATTCCCGGCGCTGACGTTTCATGGCCAATCTCTCGAGGGGGCGATAAAGGCGCCCTGGGTGTTTACCCCCAGTTGCCAGAATAGGGCTGCGGCTTCGGGATCGCCCTCCATGGGAAACAGAATGGTATTTACCGGCATACCGCCTGGCAGGCTGTCCAATGCTTTGGCAAAGAAGCTGCGGCGCTGTTGGCCGCTGACCATATACTTTTTCGGTGGCTTGGCGCCCTGAGTGGGCAGGCCATCGGTGAGAATAAACATATTGTCGGGCTGGTCTTCGAAATCATTGATTGAGTTAAGGGCATTGATCAGACTAGTGCCATTACCAGGCGAGTACTGGCGAATGCCTGCAACCACTTTTTCGAGTGCCAGTGAGTCGGCAGCATCCAGCCACTCCCCTTCAGAGCCCGCTAGAGCTGGCTGGGCCTCAGTATTAAACATATAGACTTGAAAGCGACTGCTGGGTGGCAGCTGGGCCAACAACCACTCCACTGTGCGCAATGTCCACTGCCATTTGGGTGACTGCTGTTTAGCTTCGTCACTCATATTTCTCCGTCGCACTGCGTTCACCACTGTATCCGCGAGCATGCTGGCGGAGCCGTCCACCAGAATAATCACCCGTTCACCGCCGAGTTTTAAACCGGTGAGATATTGACGATTGCCGTCGCCGAGAAACTCCCGCACCTTATCGCCAAAATCCAGTTCCTCCATCTCGGCGGTCTGCTCTTCAAGCTGTTCTACTTGACGACGCAGTTTGGCGATATCGTCTTTGGGATCCGATTGGATACTTCTTTCAATTTCTTCTAGATCCGTGAGCACTCTGTCTGATGCTCCCTGAGCTTTAACCAATTCAAGCTGCAGTTGTTCGAGACTATTTAACAGCTCGCTCTTCGACTCTTCAGCCTGGCGGATATCTTCCTGTAGCAGTTCGACTTCAGAGGCGAGTCGTGGATCTGGGGTAATAATCTCAGTGGCATTGTGGCGCAAAATCAAAAATAGCAGAGTCACTGCACCAAAGCCGCAGGCCATGATGTCCAGAAACGAGAGGCTAAAGGCAATATTGCGGCGCTTTTTAGCCATTGCAGACCTCAATTAACTCGAATCTGTAGGCGTTGATAAACAGCTCCATACCGCAGAGGGCTATATGGGGTAATTCCACTATGGCTTTGGGGTTTTTGTGCAGTACTTTAACGGCTTCACCTTCGATTATGAGTACGGCCGTTGCGCTATTCTCATGGCGCTCCAAAAGCTGTACTCGGCCGCCCTCTATAGTAATACTCAGGGGTTGCCGCAGTGGCCAGGCCTGTCCTTCATAGAGTAAGTGGGTCGCCGTGCCTGGGGGCCTGAGTTCGAGCGGTGACTTCGCCGACTTATCCTCTAGTTGCTGGATCGAAGTGATACGGTGCAGACTGTCGCCTTCGGCGAGAAAATCGTCGGCGAACTTAAAGCAGCTATCGACCCCCTGATAGGTTTTTAAGTGTCTTGAGGCGTGAAACTCGTCGGTGAGTACGGAAATCATCCGCGCATTTTTCGAAAAGGTGACGTCATTGTCAGCAAATTGTCGCAGCATCGATGAGAGTTTGTTGAGCCGGCTTGAGAGCAACTCTAGCACTTCCCATTTATACAGCATCACCGGTAGGTCGCCCCGCGGTGAAGGAATCACCATGCCGTACTCCGCTTGAGACTCAAAGCGTATTACCCAGTCCGGAAGGAGGTCATGGATCGCCTGTTCCCCCTGAGGCGCGTCCATAGGGTCAAAGCGAAAATTCTTCACTAACTTGTCGCGAATGTGTTTCGCTAACAGGGAGTAGATATCCATGGCGCCAAGTTCGGGCAGCACTCGCTGTGCGGTAATCTGAACACTGTCTTGGTGAAAGGTTATTTGGCTGACGACAGATTGAAACAGGTGCAGGTCTATATGCAATGTGGTTTTTGCTTCTTCTTTCGGGCCGTGGACATGGTTTGCAATAAACATACAGTCGGCGAGACTGCTGTCGACAACGCCAATAACCTCAACCGGAATTGCGCTGAGCAATCCCAGCAATAACGACAGCTGTTCGTCATCGAAGCAGGCGGCGACACTGATTATTAATTGCTCTGGTGCACCAGCGCTGTTGAGCAGTGTTTTAAGCTGGGCAAAGGCAATGTCAGCATGGTGTCTCGCCCAGGGCAAATCGGCGGATAATTCGGTCTGGTTGAGATTGCGCCAATACTGACGATAGACGTTCTGAGGTTGCAGCCAGGCCTGTTTGCGCGCCTCGATACCAGTGACTATGCCATCGCTGGTGTGCAGGGCAAAGCCGGGCTCGGAGAACATCTCGCCATCCTGATTTTTAATCAGCAGAGCTTGATCATTGAGTTCGAGGACAGCGAGACGCATAGTTTATTTGGCCTTTAAAAAGCGCAGCAAATTGTTTTCACAGTAGGCGTGAGAGTCGAGCACCAAGCGCTCCTGAATAAGTTGCAACTGGTGCATAAAAAACATCACCACCATGCTGATTAGCAGAGCAATAAACGTTGAGTTAAAGGCCACACCGAGGCTGCTGGTGACACCGGCAATATTGCCTTGCATGGCTTCGTGAGCCTGACCCAGTGCAGCGCCTATACCGCGCACTGTGCCGATAAAGCCGATCGATGGAATTGCCCAGGTGATATAGCGGACCATGGATAGCTCGGAATCCAGGCGATCGTTTTCATTATTACAGACAACGTTTACTGCATCGGTGGCGGACTGCACGCTGTCGGTGACCTGAAAGCGTGTCAAAGCAGTTTGCAGGGCGCGGGGCAACAGCAGTGAGCGCTGCACCTCCCCCAGTGATTGCAGCGGTCGAGCCAGCTGGCTGGCGTCCTCAGGTAACACCCTCGACCCTTCACTGATACTGATCAGAGAACTTGAGAACATTTTTTGTTCGCGCATGGCACTGCGAGTCTTGTAACCCATAATCGCCAGAGCCCAGATCATCAGGATAAAGCAGGCCTCCTGCTCAAGGTCCTTGATAACAATAAAAAACGATCGCGGCACCTCGTAATCTTCACCTGCGGCGGCCATTTCTGCATGGTGGCGAATAGTGCTCTCAGCATTGGGGCGCACCACCGTGACAAAGATCGCATGCACGACAATAACTGCCAGTAGCAGGGCGACTAGTTGAAAAAACATTTCATTGGCGTGACTTTTCATTAAAAGCTCCTGTTATTGCAGCCTTCTGGGGGCCGCTTAATGTTCAGTTGGATCTAAATATCAGATGGCAGTGGCACCGGGAAATCTTCAGAGATCTCCTCGCTGGGCTTAAAATCCC
>JAFMBU010000095.1 GCA_017858295.1 Porticoccaceae bacterium
ATGAAGACGCAGCATGCTGCGGGAGATCCTTCGGCTACGCTCAGGATGACAAAGTAACGTGCTCAGGATGAGAAAGTAAAGTGCTCAGGATGACAAATTGAGTGGCTCTTCCGGATGAGGGTTAGGGCGAGGAAGGCACAACCTTGCTGTCCACTGGGTTTTGATTTAGTGACTGATCAACAAAAATCAACTCGTCCACTGCAAAACCTAGGCTTTCAGCGCGCTGTAAAAAGTGGGTTTTGAGTTCATCGCTTATGGCTGGCGTCCGCGCCAGCAGCCACAAATAGTTAGTCGTGTTGCCTGCGACAAAGGCGTATTGATAATCCGGGTCCAATTCAAAAACTACATAGGAGCCAAAGAATGGCCCAAAGAATGACACTTTGAGATGACCTGGCTGATCTTCTTCAATGGTGTAGGCTCGGCCTTCGGCCTGTTGCCAGTCGCCCTCTTCCGTTGAGTAACCGCGGTTAATCACTCTCAAGCCGCCATCCTCGCGCATGGAATAGTCGGCAGTGACATTGCTTAAACCCCGCTCAAAGGAGTGATCCAGTCGCGCCACCTCATACCAGGTGCCCAGATAGCGCTGGGTAACTAGCTGCTCGACTGGCGATACGCCATCAGGCCTGCCGAGACAGCTGGCCAACAACAGAGCGCTGAGTAAAAGTGCTATTTTCTCAACATTTATCGCCTTAATACTTATCGACTCAAAAAAAGTGGCCACTGGGTTACCCTATAAAAATCAAAAAACGATTATAGAGTAAATTGCCTCTAGTGCTTCCATGACAGCTTTAAAAAGTATCGCCAGTCCGATGATAGCGCCGGTTCGCTGGCGACGTGTTCTTGCCAATAGCGATCGAGCCCCCAGATACCGAGGCCAACAAACAGCATATGAACATTAATGTAGCCAATGACGCTATGGGTGATAACTGTGATCAGGGGAATCGCCATTACCAGGCACCCCAGCAGCAGATAGTTACTAAAAAACTCACGGCTGAAAACCCCTTTGGAGTCGCGGCCAGAACCTACACTAATCGCCGCCTTAATCATCTCAAGTCCATGGCGACGAGCCAGTAGATAGACAATGAGGACTAGCCCAACCGCTGGCAATAGTGCATCTAAGGCATGGGTCATAATCAGCGTTATATTCTGCTGTACCACCGCTGGGGCAACAAAGGGATACATGAGCATTGCTTGATCCAGCAGCCAGTAACCGAAAAAATAACCCAGAGCCAACAGGCGCACTAAATTGCTATAGAGACCAGCGAAGAAAATAATTGAGATCATGCAGCTGTATATCAGCAACGACACGTAACTGACTTCCGGCAGTAACCACCAGCCCGCCGATGCGGAGATAATTAGCAGTGGCGTACCGACGCAGAAAACCACGTCGGCCAGAAGGTAGACACTGATATAAATCGAGCGCATTGCGTCGGCAAAAACATCTCTAACCACAGCCAGCACAGGGCCAACAATGGCACCCAGCAGACTATTTGCAAGCCATTGGCCAATCCTTAGATTGGTGGCTCTCAGCGTTGAGCTGCGGGATAGCGCCAGCAATAACAGCAGCGACCAAGCCTGACTTTGCCTGGATGTGTCAAACAATCCAGCGAGATCACCGGCGATATAATCAACCACCAGGATACCAAGTAGACCCCAGCCACTGATAACGACGAATGTTGCCAGAGCTAGCTTAAGATAGCCGCCACTCATGGTAGCCACCTGCTTAAGGAAAGCTTAGAGGACGAAAAATAGGTAGTGGTGTTTCTGCGACCAGAGGGCTGGCCAAAAGCAGAGGCCGAGATAGCAACATAGGGCCAGTGAAAATCCAGACGAGTGAACAACGGCGTCAAATCCATGACATGATCTCCTTATCCTGTGCGGCTATCCATTTAGCCGCACAATCCTGCTGCAGTCTCTACTGCAATACCCCCTGTACATCCCTGTTATTTTTCACAACATGACTTTTTATAACATGACTTTTCGTAACATAACGCTGATCAAGCCACATTTAGATAAACTGTAGTTAACCCGCTGTGACTGTGCCAAGATTTTTTTACGCTATCAGCCAACTTATGACTTAAACCAACTCAAAAGCCCGACTCAAAAGCCAGTTACTGACCTTTGACGCCAGTTACTTCAATGCCAGCCGGCACATGAAGTGTCGAGGTGGGGAAAGCAACCTCGGCCTGGTTGGCGGCAATAATATCCGCCACCTTAAGCAGAACATCCTGTTTTACCTGGTGATAGGTCGCCCAATCCGTGGTCTTGGTAAAGACATAAATAAAGAAATCCAGGGAGCTGGCGGCAAACTTGTTGAAGTTAACCATCATGGTTTGCTGGGTATCTATATCTGGATGGGCCAACAACATGGCCTTCACCTGTTCGACAATAGGCCCCATCTGGGTCAGGTCATCATAGCGCACACCGATGGTTTCATAGATTCTGCGGTTGCTCATGCGCGAAGGATTTTCCACTGAAATATTGGCAAACACAGCATTGGGAATATACAGGGGACGCTTATCAAAGGTTCTAATGCGCGTCAGACGCCACCCTATATCTTCCACTGTACCTTCGATTTCTTGATCCGGTGAGCGCACCCAGTCACCCACCGAGAAGGGCCGGTCTAGATAGATCATCAGGCCGCCAAAAAAGTTGGCCAGTAGATCCTTGGCGGCAAAACCCATGGCGATACCGCCTATGCCACCAAATGCCAGCAGACCGGAAATACTGTAACCAAATAGCTGCATGGCGATCAATACACCGGTAATAATCACTGCGGCGCGGAGCAACTTACCCACCGCGCGAACAGTGGTTTCATCCATGGGCTTGGCGATATAGTCGGGATGCACCAAATTGCGTTCGGCGCGCTTAATAAAGTTGGTCAGAAACATGACGCCCAAAAAGATCAGCGCTAGGCGGTTGATCGGATCCACCAGAGCATAGAGCTCAGACTGCATTTTTTGCGCGGCAATGCCAGCGGCAAAGTTGACTCCGAGAATCCACACCAGCCAGATCAACGGTCGCCGGCAGGCCTCGATCAGAGCATCGTCCCAGACTGTTTTGGTTTTTGCGGCCTGAACTTCGAGCCTGTTCACAACCCGATTGATGACCATACCCAGCCCCAGGGCCAGAACTACGATAACAAACAGCTCTAGCACCCAGAGGTACTGTTCACCTGTCAAATTGACCAACCAGTTTTCTATGCTTTTCATCGAAACAACCTACTCTGTTCTAATTGCCAATGGTTTTTATTTTTTTAATTTTTTAATTTTTCCAAATCTAGCCATTCATCTTTTGCAGCTGCGCCATGGTAGCAACTCTGCGCGGATGATTCTCTAGCTGCGACCAAGATAGCCAGGTCCTTTTTAACATCCCCTTGATCCGGTCACTGCCGCTGACCTGCTGTTCGGTCATATAATCCAGCACTTCAAGGGCGCCTTGGCGATCATTGCACACCAGAATCATATCGCAGCCGGCTTCTAGGGCGAGCTGGGCTTTTTGCACATAGCCACCAGCTACATCTGCCCCTTTCATGGCCAGATCATCACTGAAAATAACACCGTCAAAACCAAGCTTGTCGCGCAGAACCTGCTGCAGCCAGAAATGGGAGAATCCTACGGAGTCCGGGTCAATGGTGGGAAAGGTGATATGGGCGGGCATAATGCCACCGAGCCTGTTTGCCAGGGCCACAAAGGGTACAAGATCACGCTCACTGAGTTGCGTCCAGTCGCGATGATCAATTGGCGCTTCCAAGTGGCTGTCGGCAAAAATCCCACCGTGGCCGGGAAAATGTTTCCCCGTGGCAGCCATGCCCGCCTCATTCATACCCTCTATAAAAGCGCTAGCAACATCAGTTACCAACTGTGGCTGATCACTAAAGGCGCGATCACCGATAATACTGCTGGTGTCGCGATCAACATCCAACACCGGTGCAAAGCTAATATCCAAACCACAGGCAATCACCTCAGCCGCCATCAACCAACCGCAGTCACGGGTTAATTGCAGTCCCGCATCTCGGTCTTTAAGGCACAGATCCCCCAGCTGTTGCATAGCTGGCAACAGGGTAAAACCCTGCTTAAAGCGCTGCACCCGACCGCCCTCTTGGTCCACAGCAATCAATAGCTGTGGCGCTACGGCTCTGATTTCGGCAACCAGCGCTTCGACCTGTTGGCGGCTCTCGACATTGCGGGCAAATAAAATCACGCCGCCCACTTGGGGGTTACAGAGCAGTGCTGGCTCATCATCCTGCAATGAGGTGCCGGCCAAATCGAGCATCAGGCGTCCCTGTAAGCTTTGGGTCATAGCTGTTCCGGAAGTTAAGATTTTTAGATTAGTTTATTCTTTCACAAAGCGCGGCTATTCCATAAAGAAATTTTACTCACTGATAAATTTTTTGCCGCTAAAAATTATCCGTCTATATTCCAAACGCTTATCTCAACAATCTCAAGCGGGATCGTTTATTAGTGCTGTAAGTGCAACAAAATTTGGCCCAGAGGCCCTGATGCAGAGCAAGCAACAAGCTGCTATTTTTTAAGCCTACAGAAGGAGGGTAAACCATGGCCAGCAGTGTTCCAATAATCAACCAGCGTTATCAGGAAGTAGCAACCAATAGAACCTTTGAGGTCCTAGACGTGGATGAGCACCTCGCCGTTATCGACCTACATTACGATGATGGTGAGTTCGATCAAATCAGTCTCGATGACTGGGCGCAAATGGTGGTAACGCCTCCAAGTGAGGCATACAACCAAGCTGCGGCCCTCGCCTTAGAGGATCAGGCCCAGATGCCCTGGGCCACTGATTTAGATGAAGCCATACAGTCAGACTATCTGTTTGGCTGGGATGAATTCTGACGCGGATCAGTGCTCTAGCGCTACTGTAGCCTGCTCGTAATCATAAGCGCTAAACAGATTAAAAAAGTTATTCGCCGGGGACGAACTCCCCCATACGGATATGCTTGAGTATCACCTGTGCTGCTTGGTTGGCATCGTCCACCAACTCAAACAGGTTGAGTTCGGCAGCACTTAAACAGCCTTCCGCCACCATGCGATCCTGCATCCACTCGATCAGTCCCTGCCAAAACGGTCGTCCGACTAAAATAATCGGAAAGGGTTTAACTTTTAGCGTTTGCACCAGAGTCAATGCTTCAAACAGTTCATCCAAGGTGCCAAAACCGCCGGGGAAAATAACAAAGCCCACAGCGTGCTTAACAAACAGGTACTTGCGCACAAAAAAGTAGCGGAAGTCGAGGCCTATGTCTTGATAGGGGTTTGGCGTCTGCTCAAAGGGCAGATCAATATTTAGCCCTACGGAAGGTGTAGGGGTTCCATAACAACCGCGATTGGCTCCCTCCATAATTCCCGGACCGCCGCCGGTAATAACCGGAATATTTTCCTCACCGAGCAATTTCCCAAGCAACTGTGCCTCGCGATAATAGCGATTACTCGAGTCTAAACGGGCACCACCAAATACGGTTACCGCTGCCCCTAATTTAAGTAATTTGTCTGTGCCATCGACCAATTCAGACTGTATACGTAGCACGCGCCATGCTTCCTGTACTTTTGCTTCCAGCATAAACTTCTCCTGTTGTATGGCTTAAATATAGTTTAACTTGCGCACTTTTGATTACTGTATATAATCACAGGTAGCTGTTTAGAGAAATCATTCTAGAGGAAATCACCATGGATCGTCTCACTGCTAGACAACAACAAATTTTTGATTTGATTCGCGACAATATTGAAGACACTGGCTACCCGCCAACGCGTGCAGAGATTGCTCAACAGCTTGGCTTTAAGTCAGCCAATGCGGCGGAGGACCATTTGCGTGCACTGGCCCGAAAAGGGGTTATTGAGATGATTCCGGGAGCCTCTAGGGGTATACGCATTGTCGAGCAGTTTTGTGGCATTCCGATTATCGGACGAGTTGCAGCTGGCGAGCCGATTCTGGCAGAGCAGCATATTGAGGACTACCAAGAGGTGCCATCGAGCACATTCCAGCCTCACGCTGATTACTTTTTGCGTGTTCAGGGTCAGAGCATGATCAATGTCGGCATTATGGATGGGGATCTACTGGCTGTGCATCAGCAGCCCACTGCGGAGAATTCACAGATTGTGGTGGCGCGCGTGGATGGTGAGGTAACGGTAAAACGACTTAAGCGCACCCGCAGCAAGCATGAGATTCATTTGCTGCCAGAGAATCACGACTACTCGCCAATATTGGTGGACCTGCGGGCGCAGGATTTTGCTATTGAAGGTCTCGCGGTTGGCGTGGTGCGGGTTAGTATTTAAAGCATCTAAAAACCTGTTACAGGCTTATTTAATGTCCACGGCCACCGGCGTCAGATATATCTGACTACGGTGGCGTTTGTTAGGCTTGTAACTCTTGTAACTCTTGTAAC
>JAFMBU010000096.1 GCA_017858295.1 Porticoccaceae bacterium
CAGCACTACTCTGGCTATTTCTCTTGCGCAAGTTGGCTTGCCAAATTGATCATTAACCACATGCAGCTGCTCTCGGCTTGAGCCAAGCTGCAACATGGTCCTGACAAAATTGTGCCCAAACTCCGAGAAAACCCAGCTGACACGAAAGATTAGGTGTTTGTTGCAGTGTTGCTGTACCGCCTGTTCGCCGGCTAATTTACTGGCGCCATAAACACTTAGAGGGTTCGTTGGATCAGCTTCTGTCCATGGGCCATGCTTGTGACCATCAAATACGCAGTCTGTGGAAAAGTGAATTAATGGAATATCGAAATCCTGACACACTTGCGCAAGATTAGCCGGACCCAGTTGATTAATTCGATAGGCTGCTTCAGTCTCAGTTTCGGCAAGATCAACCTGAGTATAGGCGGCGGTATTAATCACAAAATCCGGCTGCTCTTGGGTGATTAGCCGCCGGACATTATCCATGTCTGTGATATCGAGTTCGCTGCGACTGCAGGCGACAAAGACAATATCGGGTTGGCGTTTAAGCTCTTGGACAAAGGCTTGTCCCAACTGCCCTGCGGCGCCAGAAATTAATAGTTTCAAACGTCCAACTCCTTAAAACGCAGCCCCACCTTATCTTTGGCCGATAACAACGGATTCGCGAGGGGCCACTCGATGCCGATATCTGGATCATTCCAGATCAAGCAGCCTTCATCGCTTGGATCATAGTAGTCTGTGCACTTATATTCAAAGTCGGCGCTCTCCGAAGTAACCACAAATCCATGGGCCAGCCCCGGTGGTAGCCACAGTTGGCGGTGATTGTCCTCTGATAGCCAAACGCCAGCCCAATTGCCAAAAGTCGGGGAGTCTCTGCGCAGGTCAACAGCCACATCAAAAACCTCTCCCCGCACCACACGCACTAACTTGCCTTGCGGTTTGGTTTTTTGAAAGTGTAAGCCTCGCAAGACTCCCTTGGTGGATCTAGAGTGATTATCCTGCACAAAAGGCCCCTCGATTCCAGCTTGATCCAAGTATCGCTGCGTCTGGTAGGTTTCGAGAAAGAAACCCCGTGAATCACCAAACACCACAGGCTCAATGATCACCGCGCCGTTAATCTGCGTATTTATAATGTTCATCTATATCCCTCGAGAACTCGCTGAAGGTATTGTCCATAACCGGTTTTCTGCAGCGCCTCGGCTTGCCTTTGTAAGCGCTCTGCACAGATCCAGCCATTGCCAAAGGCAATTTCTTCAAGGCAGGCGACCTTTAATCCCTGGCGATGTTCAATGGTCTGGACAAACTGGCCGGCTTCGAGCAATGAGTCATGGGTGCCGGTGTCGAGCCAGGCAAAGCCGCGCCCAAGCTGACTCACGTTTAGGTCGCCACGCTGCAAATAGGCATTATTAATCCCGGTAATCTCAAGCTCACCACGAGCTGATGGCCGGATGGTTTTGGCTATATCGATCACATCATTGTCGTAAAAATAGAGCCCAGTCACTGCGTATCTGGATTTTGGAATGGAGGGTTTTTCTTCGATACTGACTGCCAACCCATTAGTATCGAACTCCACAACACCGAAGCGCTCTGGATCATTGACATGGTAGGCAAAGACAGTGGCGCCCTGCTGTTGGCTGGCGGCAGCGGCCAGCTTTTCACTAAAGTGTTGACCGTAAAAAATATTGTCACCCAGTACCAGAGCCACATTGTCATCACCAATAAACTCTTCACCGATAAGAAATGCCTGGGCTAGACCGTCTGGAGAAGGCTGCTCTGCATAGCTGAGAGTAATGCCAAATTGGCTGCCATCTCCGAGCATGCGCTGAAAGCCGGGAAGATCGTTTGGCGTAGAAATAATCAGAATATCGCGAATGCCTGCCAGCATTAAGACCGACAGTGGATAATAAATCATCGGCTTGTCATAGACTGGCAATAGCTGCTTCGAGGCTGCCAGGGTGATGGGATGTAGTCTTGTGCCTGAACCACCGGCCAAGACTATTCCCTTGTAACAGGTTGTCGAGAGATGCTGTTTTGCTGCAACATTATCCATAGATTATTCACAAATCCTTTGCGATTATTTGGCATCCTGCTTATAGATTTATCTAACCGCTACTACTTGGGTCAGCTTTTTTATAAGTGGTGTTTATTAAAAATTATAGTCAACAGATGCCGCGAAACGCAGCTTATTTTCTTGGCGGCCAAACTCATCAACCAGTCTATCGGTGTAGCGTCCTTCAATTTTCAGATCTCCCCACTCAAAGGCACGCTGCCATTTTGTCGACAGGGAATTAAAACGACTGCCCTCTGTCGTGATG
Source organism: Porticoccaceae bacterium (assembly GCA_017858295.1). Classification (GTDB taxonomy): domain Bacteria; phylum Pseudomonadota; class Gammaproteobacteria; order Pseudomonadales; family Porticoccaceae; genus HTCC2207. The sequence goes on from JAFMBU010000096.1 coordinate 2,295, forward strand.
GAATGCCTTGAGGGCGCGCCACTGTCGAGGCTGTCGACATTTAACTCACCGCTGCTAAAACGAGCTTCGATACTGTCACCATTGTTTAAATAGCCTATAGCACCAATGCTGGTTACAGTTGAATCGTTATCCCAAGTTGAACCAATTGATCGCCCCTGATAGCGATAACCAGTATGGTAAATATGGTGATTGTAGAGCACGTTATAGCGCTGGGATGAGGAGTTAGTGCTGGTGTCGTCATACTCAATAAAACCAATACCTTCGAACCAATCACTCTGAAGGCTCAACTGTAGGCCCAATTGACTGGCATTTTTAGCTGGCAGCCCACCAGCTTCGTCTTCACCCACTCTCTGGCCGTAAAGCGACGCATTAAACCAGGGCATATCCCAACGAAAATCGATACCACCTAACTGATTGCCCGGCTCGTCTGCTTTGCATGAGGGGTGCCCACAGTTGTCCGCGAGACCAGTGACTAATTCGAAGAAACTTTTCGCACTCTGAGGCCGCCCCTCGCCGCCCCACTGAGCAGAGCGGCGCAGATTGATTTCGAGACTTTGCAGTGGGCGTAAGCCAACACTCATACCCACTAACTTGGCGTTATTTATATGGCGTTTGTCATCAAGCTTGGAGATAAACAGATTGGTCGTCCAGGGTCCCAGATGTTTTAAGACAGGCCACTGGGAAGGCTCGGAATAATTGCGCTGCAGGGTTAGACCAGGTGTTGGCCGCGCATTATTACTGAGAATTAAATTGCTGTTCCAGCCCGGCCCCCACCATTTTTCGCTGTTGCCGACTATGGCAATCCAGTTGCCCCAAACTACACCAAAGTAACTGTTGTCGTAGTGGGTTTGCTCATCGTCCCAGGGATTCGCGGTTCTGCTGATTTCCAAGTTGTAAGCAAGATGCTCGGTCATTCCACTGCGACTTAAGGTTATTTGAGCTTCATCGCGACTACTGTCACCAAACTGCCGCAACAGCTGTGATTGGTTTGCCACTGAAAGTGCCAGAGACTGATGTGGATGATTAACTCTTGTGGCACGCTGGCCAGCCCTTAGCACTCGGGCAAGGCTATTTTGCAGCTCTCGGCTCAGCGCCTTTGCTGCACTCTCGCGATGCTCCAGATCGTTGAGAATAGCTGACCACATCAATGGCCAGGTATTGATTGGTACTTGAATGACTCCTGCTCTGGACAGCCGCTCAATATCCGCCCGCAACGGTGCGTTGCCTGTATCGAGCCAAGGCTCTGCCTTGGCACAGAGACTAAAAAAGCTCAGCAGCAAGACTAAAACCACTGCTTTATTACAGCTGTTACCAAAACCGCCTGTGCTTACACCGCCTGATCGATCAATGATCAACATATATTAAGTCCTTTTATCTAGCTCCCTTGTGCATTTCCTTTTTACACGCGTCCTTTTAACTAACTAGCTTAAAAGCTATTAATCGCAGCTGCACCCAGCGCCAATTGATAGATTACTGCACTGGCTTCGCCCCATACGGTCAGAGCACGACGGCGATCTACATCCAGGGGTACAATAATCGTATCTCCCGGCTCAATATTGGCTCGGCGATGCCGAAACCATCCTGAGCGTCGCGGCACTACTACAGAACCATCGGCTTTCACCACATAGATGCGTTTTTTATCCCCATGACGATTTATACCGCCGCTAAGTTCAATATAATCGGTAATATCCAAGCGCTTGTTAAATAGATGGGCCGAAGAGTGCTGAACCTCTCCCAGCACAGAAATTTCTTGGCGATACTCTGGAATCACCAATAGATCGCCGTCTTTTAGGCTGACATCATCCATAGAGCCATCGAGTATGGCGCCGAGGTTAACAACTAAACGTCCCAAAGCTTCGGTTGCATCAAGCTGCTCCAATATACGGGTCGAACTATCTGCTCCCCCCGACTTTCCCTCATTGGCCTTCTCTAAGCCACTTGCAGCGACCTCTGCACGAAGGCGCTGGCGTAAACCTGCCAACTGCTTGGCTTCTTGATCACGCAAATCATTGCGGGTAAAGACTGCCGCGTCCATATGGGCCAGCTCAGTCGCCCCCCCGGCGCGGGCTACCACTTGGGCCAAGGTCTCGCCGCGTTTAAAGGTGTAAACACCGGGAAACCTAACCTCACCTCTTATTTCTATGCTCAGGTTTTCGCGAAATTCAGGAATACTGCGCACAGAAATTGAGTCATAGGGGGACAGTTGCGGATCTTTTTCAGGGTCTTTAAACGCATCACTGAGAGTGATACTGAAATGGTCAGAGGCAGTCTTTTCGATATTGCTAAAGTCATAGCGCGACAGCTCAACTACCTGCGTATAAGCCTCTTCACTTAACCCTCCAGCTGCGGCGATCAATTGGGTGACTGTCATGCCTTTGGTCAGCGGATATTCCCCCGGTGAGCGCACGGTGCCATTAATGCTTGCAATGCGCGCCATCTCTCCTGACCTCGCCTGCAAGCGCAACTCTTCCGCCAAATCTTGCATCAGAGCGGCACGATTCTTTTCATTAGAAAAAACAATCAGTTGATCCCTAGGGAAAAACTCAATGTTAAATTCACTCTGAGGGTTGGCAAGTACAGCCCCCAAGTCGACAAAGATCGGTTCAATTTTTCCCACTGGCGGTAACTCACGCCGTATCAAGGCAAAGTCCAAATCCACATCGGGCTTAAGCGCTTTTATATTTTTCACTACATCGGATATACGCAGACCATCACGCCATAAAAACTCACCTGGGTAGTGGACATGGCCGGAGAGCGTCACGATCAGCTCTTGCTGCTCGACGGTTGTATCAATAGTCAACCGATCGCCACTTTTGATCGGTGTATTTTTTCCCTTCACGCTAGTCAGATCCAGATCCAGGACCTGCATAAATCCGCCGTTGCCAACTCGAGAAATACGCGCGCTCTGACTAAAGGCATTGGGCTCAAGCCCACCAGCAAGTTCTACCAGCTGCTGTGCAGTTAGCTTGCCCTTTAACTCATAAATTGCTGGTCGGCGCACAGCACCATCCACTGAAGCAGTTTGTTTCACCGTGGGAATATAAATCGCATCCCCGGATTGCAGCTGAGCATCTTTGGAGGTATCGCCGCTCAGCAACAGATCATAGAGATCGAGAGTCGAGATAAGCTTGCCACCGCGCTTTAACTGCAGATTGCGCAGCGAGGCAATATCACTGAGCCCGCCTGATAAAAACAGCGCATTGGTAATGGTTGACAGTGCGGAGATGGTATAGGTGCCAGGCTTATACGCTTCACCGAGCATAAACACCTGTATGGAGCGCAGTTCACCCAAGCTAATACTCGCCTGAACCCCGAGCATCTCGTGTTCAATACGCTGTTGCAATAACTGCCTAGCATCACTAAAGGTCATGCCAGCAAGCTTGATCGGCCCCAAATGGGGGAAATCAATCGAACCATTGCGGCTGATCTCAAGACTGTGGGAGTCATTGAGTTTGCCGTAGAAGCCCAACTCTATGGTATCACCGGGACCAAGCAGATAATCTGGAGAAACCGGGATGCGCGACGCCTGTTCAAAATCACTGGGTTCACCGGCAAAAAGATCGTAGCCAAACGGCTGCAGTGGACCTCTTTCCCCGGGATATTGGGGTTGGAGTGGTTTATCTGGGAGAGCCTGTTTAGTGGTTACGGCAGATTGTTTCTCTTGGCGTGGCGTAACCAGTGGTTCTTCTGGCTGCTGATCACCGGAAAATTCAATCAAATTTAGACTGCCGCAGAGCTTGTCGAGATCATAGCCTGCGGTTTTAGCCAGTCTTTTTTCCTTCTCGCCAATACTGCTGCACAGCTCTCGCGCCTCTTGCAGACCCTCACTGGCCGCCTCAAGAGATACCTGTTGCGCCTGCCCTGCCGTACAAAATGACATCAGTGCGATGCCAAGGTAGCGCAAAAAAAAGCTGTGGCTATTGTTCATAAACTGTTCCCTGTTGTGTTGTCCTGCTTCCATTCGGTATTTCTAACGGTGCGGCATTGCC
>JAFMBU010000097.1 GCA_017858295.1 Porticoccaceae bacterium
ATTCATAATGCTGGGGTCGGTGGTTCAAGTCCACCCGTAGCTACCATCTCTCTTTATCCCGACTGCGCCTAGTGAATAGTGAACTACCCCGCCTCTAAGCTTAGATACGGACTTAAACTTAGCATTCTCAGTCAATAACTTTTTCGTTATGTAATAAGACTCAATTTAAGCTACTTCGAATTGACACTTGCTTAGCCCTATTCTGTTTTTTCACTCAGCAATGTCTTCACCAACGAAACCGCCATCAGCGCCATCACCACTGAGAAGGGCAAGGCCCCAATAATCATCACTGATCTCAGTGCATCCATACCACCGGCAGACAGGAGCGCACCGATCAGTAGAGCAAATATCAGCCCCCAAATAATCACATGCTTAGTCTGCTTTTGGCTCTGATTACCGCCAGAGGCAAGAGTGTTAATAATTAAAATTCCCGAGTCTGCTGAGGTAACCAAAAAGGTCATCAGTAACACAACGATGACCACTGACAGGGCAATAGCCAGTTCAGGGGAGAGAATCAGGTTAATGGTTTTAAACAGCTGGGCTGAAATATCCGCATTAACAATGGCTCCCTGGGCAATGCCAGACAATTCCAGATCAATGGCCGTGGCGCCGACAAAGGCAAACCAGACCAGGCAGATCAACGAGGGAATAATCATCGCGCCAACAACATATTCACGGATGGTGCGACCGCGAGATACTCGCGCTAAAAACAGTCCAACAAAAGGTGCGAAGGCGATCCACCAGGCCCAGTAAAAAATGCTCCAAGCGCCCTGCCAACTCTGCAGTGCGGACGCGGGATCTGCGCCGTCGCCTGACCATACGGTGGTCGACATGGCCGGCATTGCCACTAGATAATCCCAGATAGCATAGAAAAAAGTTTGCAGGGCAAAGAAGGTGGCGCCAAATATGGCAAAGAAAGCAATAACAAAGACCGACAGGCCCATATTAATGTTGGATAGCCATTTGATGCCTTTTTTAAGTCCCGACATGGCCGACAAGCAGGAAGCACTGATAATAAGCACCAGACCAACCAACTGAGCCACCAGAGTCGGCTTGCCACTCTCATCCACCAGCCATTGGGCACCACTAATATTGAAAAAACCCGAGGCCAGTTGGGAGACGCCATAACCGATGGTCACACTCAAACCAACTATGGTCGCTAGAATCGCCACTATATCTACCACATTACCTGCGCTGCCTGACATAGCTCGACCAAATAATGGCTGCAGTGCACTGCGAATGGTTAGTGGCAAGCCGCGGTTGTAAGAGAAGTAGCCCAGTGACATACCCACTACCCCATAACAGGCCCAGGGGGTCAGTCCGTAGTGCAGCAGCGCCCATTTGTAGGCATTGCGAACATTGTCTTCATTGAGACTGTTAGTCAGGCCCTTAATGGTGTCTGGATTATTGGCGAAGTGGAAGATTGGCTCGGCGGTAGAATAGGTCAGCATACCAATACCAATACCAGCACCAAACATCATCGACAACCAAGTGAGCATGGAAAATTCCGGCAGTTCATCCGCTCTGCCCAACTTTACATGGGCTGTGCGAGACCAGATCCCCAACACCAAGCAGACTAGGGTATAGAAGGCAGTGACATAGATATACCAGCCGGCAAAATTAGCCGTCGTCCAGTTCTGCATACTCAGCAACAGCTCGCCTGCAGCTGAGGGCGAAAAACCTACCCAGATAATCAGTGCTGCGATAGCCAGCTTGGGAACCATAGCAACGACTCGATTAAACCCTTGATAAAAGCCAGATGTTTCGGTGGCAATGGCAACAACTGATTGATTATCACTACTGTCTACTTGGCCCAAAATATGAACTCCCCTTTTAAAGATTTGTGGTGATGCTTGTCGGTTTTATTTTTTTTATACAGACCCTAGCAAAAACTAGCCGTACTTTTGACGTAGCTTATCACGGAACGTCTCTCTCCGAATTCGATTGGTCCTAGAATCGATTCGGCAGTCGGTCAATAGGTTCAAAGAATGAATTTAGGCTTTATTTCAGAGATGGAAGTCTACTCAAGATAGGACCAGTTCAGTTAGACTGACGGTCCAAAGGGGACCTAATAATGATAAAAAAACCATCCCACCACATCTTCGCACTGGGTTTTATTCTCGTCATCGCAACGCTGCAAGTGGAAAGTCAGCCCGAGGCTGTCAGTGAACTGCTGTTTGATCCCGCGCCCACAGACAAGCAGGGGCGGTTTACCAATTATCAGGCTGACCTCTCTCATGGCTCCTTAGCTGTCAGAGTGCCTTTCTTTTTACGCCGCTTTGGCACAATATTTCGCAGTGATACCGGTGCACCAGAGCAAGTTGCTAATGATGGTCGCTTTCTACGCAGTAACACCACGATTCCCACCGCCACCTGGATTGGTCATGCCACCCTCTTGGTGCAGATGGATGGAGTTAACTTCTTAACCGACCCTATCTGGTCGCAAACACCCAGCCCAGTGCCTCTTATTGGCCCCAGTCGCTGGGTTGATCCAGGTCTGGCACTGGAGGATTTACCGGCCATCGACTTTGTGGTGATCTCCCACAACCACTATGACCACCTTGACCTGCCGACATTGCGCAAACTGGCAACGTTGAATCCTGAGACAGTATTTTTTGTGCCTCAGGGCAATGGCAAGCTACTGCGTGACAATGGCATAGATCAGGTTGAGGAATTAAATTGGGGCGATACCGCCAACTATAAAGGCACCACCGTTCACTGCCTGCCAACCCAGCACTGGAGCAAGCGCAGCCTAACAGATACTCGCAAGGCTCTCTGGTCATCTTGGGCAATTACTGGAACCGAGCGGCGCTTTTACTTTGCCGGAGACACCGGCTACTTTGATGGCTTTAAAGAGATTGGTGCCAAACTGGGGCCCTTTGATTTGGCGGCAGTACCTGTAGGCGCCTATGAACCCAGCGCCATGATGAAGGTATCCCATATGAATCCGGAGGAAGCGGTGCAGGCAGCCTTGGACGTGCAAGCTAATTCAGCTGTCGCCATGCACTTTGGCACATTTGATCTATCTGATGAGCCTCTATCGGAACCGCCATTGCGGTTTAAAGCCGCGGCCAAAGAAACTACTTTAGGCGCAACCAATAGCTGGGTTTTAGATATTGGCGAGACGCGAGAATTTTAATCAACAGTACTAGTGAGCGTCTTTATTCGGGAACCAGATTTCCTAGGCTAACCACCAATAGACCCAAGCCTGCCACCCAAATAGCACAGGCCAGCAAATCAATCAGGCTAAACTTAAGTCGGCTTGTGCCGCTGACGCCGGCGAGCATGGGTACCAGACTTCTCACAGCAGGCACCAGGCGTCCAAGCACTATAGCACCGGTGCCATGCTTTAAAATAAAGTGCTCCGCCTTTTGCAGCTGGCTGGCGCGTTTCTTGGCAAATGCGGTGTTGTGCAGTTTATCGCCGAGCCAGCGACCCAAATAAAATCCCAAATGATCTGAGAGACAGGCACCGGCAAAAGCCAGAGGTAGGATCTGTGACAGTGTGAGTACCTGTTCGCTATAGAGAAAAACAGCGACAACTAAAAGAACCGCACCGGAAACCATAAGTCCAATACCAGGGCAGGCTTCAAGAAATGCCAGGGGAAAAATAAGCATCCAGGCGTTGTGTCTATTGGCTTCGAGTAAGCTAACTATTTCATCGTTGATGGTACTTCTCCAATCCTGTAGGGGCGTTTAGTGCCCGTTACGGCTGTCCAGCCATTGCCATAAACTCTGCTATTAAAGGCTCATTAAGCTTTTTCTTAAAGCAACAGAGACCCAGATCAAAGGGTGCAATCCGAGTTCCCGGTAACAATTCAACCCGATCTTTTACCGGACTATTCTCTACCACCACATTGGGCGCGATACCAATACCACATCCCAGGGCCACCATACTCACCAGCGCCTCTTGCCCGGATACCTGAGCGTAGACATTGGGACGAGCTGAGGTCTTTTGTCGAAACCACTGTTCAAAGCGTTTTCGCGCCACGCCGTGCTCCGGCAAAATAATCGGCAGACTGGCCCAATCAATGGTCTCTGCCTGCAGGGCTTTTTTCACTGCGCAGTTAATCGTTGGGGCGGTAATCGCCAGAGGTACTGTGGCAATAGTTTGAAAATGAATACGCGTCGACAGCTCATCTGGCCGTGCAGCAATGGCTAAATCCACACTCTGATTTTTAATCTGATCAATGCCGTCGGCGGCATCACCTGTATCCAGATTAATATCAATATTGGGGTGAGCCTGACGAAACTTTTCCAATAAAGGCGGCAGATAAGAATAGGAAGCGGTTACCGAACAGTAGAGTTTGAGGGAACCACTGAGCTCTTTTTGCGATTGATTAAGTGACTTTTTTAAGCTCTCAAATTGGCTAATTTGCTGATCCGCATAGCTGAGTAATTTTTTCCCCTCACCGGTGAGTAGCACTGAGCGATTATCGCGTATTAATAGCTGACTACCGAGCTGTTCTTCCAAGCGCTGAATTGAGCGGCTCAAAGTGGAGGGACTGACATGAAAGGCAGCCGCTGTTTTGCCAAAATGTAAACTGCTGGCAAGATGCTGAAACAATGTGAGTGATCGAATATCCATTCGCGCAGCTTAACTCGGCCCAAGCCATATTGCAAAATACGCAACACAGTGATGAATATATATCGTTTTAAGCAACATAACTATTCTAGTACACTTGCCGACCTCATAAATTTAACAACCCGCCGATCCCCGGTGGCCGGAGACTGAAAATGGCTAATTACTTTAATACCCTGAGCTTGCGCGACAAACTGACGCAGCTGGGCAAATGCAGATTTATGGACCGCAGCGAATTTACCGATGGCTGCAACTTTATCAAAGACTGGAACATTGTCATTATTGGCTGTGGTGCTCAGGGCCTTAACCAGGGTCTCAATATGCGCGACTCTGGCCTGAATATTTCCTACGCACTGCGCGCTCAGGCAATTGCCGAGAAGCGTCAGTCATTTCTTTGGGCATCGGAGAATGGCTTTACTGTTGGCACCGCTGAAGAGCTGGTTCCGGCTGCCGATCTGGTTCTGAACCTGACCCCTGACAAGCAACACACTGCTGCTGTTACTGCGGTTATGCCACTGATGAAGCAAGGGGCAACTCTGGCTTACTCACATGGCTTTAACATTGTTGAAGAAGGCATGCAGATTCGCCCTGACCTGACAGTTGTTATGGTTGCACCCAAGTGCCCAGGCACTGAAGTCCGTGAAGAGTACAAGCGCGGCTTTGGTGTTCCAACACTGATCGCAGTTCACCCTGAGAATGATCCCCAGGGTAACGGTCTGGCCATTGCTAAAGCCTATGCCTCGGCCACTGGCGGCGATCGCGCTGGTGTCTTGGAGTCCTCTTTCATCGCTGAGGTTAAGTCTGACCTGATGGGCGAGCAGACTATTCTCTGCGGCATGTTGCAGACCGGTGCAGTTCTGGGTCACCAGCAGCTGATCAATCTGGGTGTAGATGCGGCCTATGCGCGCAAGCTGATCCAGTACGGTTGGGAAACGGTCACTGAAGGTCTGAAGCACGGCGGCATCACCAATATGATGGATCGTCTGAGCAACCCAGCGAAAATCAAAGCCTTTGATATGTCAGAAGAACTCAAAGTCACTCTGCGCCCACTGTTTGAAAAGCATATGGATGACATTATCGAAGGTGAGTTCTCGCGCACTATGATGATCGATTGGGCCAATGATGATGCCAACTTGCTGAAGTGGCGCGCTGAGACTGCCAACTCAACTTTTGAGCAGGCAGCGGATTGCGATATCGAAATCACTGAGCAAGAGTTCTACGACAAAGGTATCTACCTGGTAGCCATGATCAAAGCCGGTGTTGAGCTGGCTTTTGAGACTATGGTTGCCTCAGGTATTATCGAAGAGTCTGCTTATTACGAGTCACTTCACGAGACACCATTGATCGCTAACTGTATTGCCCGTAACAAGCTCTACGAGATGAATGTCGTGATCTCTGATACAGCGGAATACGGCAACTATCTGTTTACCCATGCCGCAGTGCCACTGTTGCAAGCCCACGCTAGTTCACTGACTCTGGAAGAGTTGGGTGGTGGTTTGACTGATAGCTCTAATGCCGTCGACAACCTTCGTCTTATCGAAGTGAATGACGCCATTCGCGACCATGATGTTGAGATCATTGGCCACGAACTGCGCGGCTATATGACGGATATGAAGCGTATTGTAGAAGCCGGTTAAGACCGCTCCTGCTTTATTGCACAGTGACAAC
>JAFMBU010000098.1 GCA_017858295.1 Porticoccaceae bacterium
AAGCATTTCTAGAAAGCGGCCCTAGAGAGTGGCTTTAGAGAGTGGCTTTAGAGAGCGGCCCTAAACAGCACCTCTAATCGTCGAATTTTCTTTGCGCACAACCTACTCCACAATCAAGCGCAATTACTCTTCGATTAAGAGACAGGCCATCGCCCACAGAGGCTGAAAATCACCCTAAAGAGAGTCTCTCACCTTGCATCAAATCCCTGACCTTAATAGCCGCTTATTCCCTTATCATTGCAAACCTCCACTGTATTGAGCTCAGACTGCCCTACCATAGGGAGTCTATACAGACAGCATAATTGGCACCCCACAGGTGGTTAGACTGAGTTAAACCCCTGTTATCGCAGACTAGCAATGGTCCAAAACAGTTGAACTTTCCGTATCAAAACACTCTGTCAAAACATACTAGGCTGAACCATGACTGGCTTGAAAAAAGCACTACTGCCCTACGGAACAACATCCAGCTCGCCCTCTATAGTCTTACCTGATACCGCCCTGTTTCTTTCAGAGCGCGGTTCATTGACCAAGAACTATTTTGAGAATGCCGTTGAGCTGTTGAATAGAGAGTATGAGGCGATAAAAAACCTTGCTGTGCTAAATGAGCTTATTTATAAAGCGTCCTACAATTTCGTGCCTCGCGTTGGCCAACGCTACCACCTGTACCAAAAGACCGATGAGACATATCTTTTAAGCATGATTGAAAACTGGACCGCACATGAGTTTGTCGTCTCAGTAGAGTACACCGCCGACAGTGTCTGGAAGGATGTCAGTTCTTTTTAGGGAGAAGCGGGAGCGATAAAGGCATAGCTCTCCAATACTAGCTCTCCAATACTAGCTCTCCAACACTAGCTCCCCAACACCAGCCCTCTAATACCAGCCGCCCAACCTCAACTCTCAAACCTCAACTCTCAAACCTCAACTCTCAAACCTCAACTCTCAAACCTCAGCTCTCAAAACTCAGCCATCCAAATCCGGCTGTAGCTCTAAAATATTGGCCCTGTAAAACGCGGGGATAGGAATAGATTTGCGGGTTTTTGGATCGACGAAGACCTGAGTTAAGCCCCCTTTAGCCAAGAGGGTCCCGTCATCGCTATGATAGAGTTCAAACACCGCATCAGCACTAGACCTACCTAGGCGGGAATAGCCAACAGCTACTCTCACCTGGTTGTTACCACCGATCTCATTGACATAGTCACAGTGGATATTCACTGTAAAGATCAGACAGGGCGCGACAAGGGGATCCATAATATTGAGCCCCAGCGCTTCCATATAGGCACCCAGAACTTCATCGCCATAGACTAGGTAGTTGGCAAAATAGAGATGCCCCTGAGCATCTAGATCGCGGAATCGCACTTTGACAACTTCACTAAAAGGTAATTGACTGGTCATTCGATGGATGTCCTTGAGACTGGAGAGGTAGTTTTTTTATCGCAGTCTAAGGCATAGAAAAACCACTGTAAAATAAGGCATCAACAGAGACTGCAGAGACCAGATCAATCCAGTTGTTAAACCCGGCAGTATAAAAGCAATGGCAATCAGCGATCGTTTACTCAAATACTTTAACCGGAAGAAATCAAACTCTACGGATAAAAACCATACCAGATACAGAAATGATATCTGTAATCACTGGGACCTGGACTATCTGTCACTGGAAGAAATTGATAAGCGCCTTGAAGCCGGCAACCTTGAAACCGCTGTTGTGCGCAAGAAGAAAGACGATTGAAAAATAAAAACACAGGATAAGTATCATGAAATCGTTTATTTTAGCCTGTGTTTTACTTTTGAGTGCCTGTGGCGGTGGCGGCAGCACTGGAGACAGTGCCAGCGGGCCAGTATCCTCTGCACCTGAAACCCAGGCTCCAGACTCCTCCCCTCTAGCCCCAGAAACCACGCCAGCTCCAGAAACCACACCAGTTCCAGAAACCACTCTATACGAAGAAAAAACCATCACTCAAACGATCGACGGTGTCCTCGTAGATCGAACCTATGGTCTGCGATTTCCACAAAGTGCCGCCAAAGAAAAGTACCCTATCCTATTATTTTTCCACGGTGCCGGCGGCCATGGCACCGACTGGTTGAACAATAACCCTAGCTTGGAAAGTTTAATCGATGCCGGGGAATTTATTGGCATTTTCCCTGATGGCTACCAAGACAGCTGGAATGTAAGTGGTGAAACCAATGCCGATGATGTGGAGTTTGTCAGCCTAATTCTCAATAGTTTGGATCCCTCAGGCGTATTTGATCTCACTAGAATCTATGGCGTTGGCATCTCCAATGGCGCCGGGCTAGTCAATAAGATCGCCAAAGAGACCAGCATCTTTCAAGCAATCGCCCCCTTACTCAGCCAGCAAACCCAGTCTATAGCCGAGACTGTTGCTCCTCAGGCGCTATCAGTTTTCCAAGTCAATGGCAGCGAAGATAAATTGGTGCCTGTCAACGGTGGCAATGGGGTTGCTGATACGATCTTTATTTCCGCCCAAGCCAGTGCAGAGAACTGGGCGGCAAATGCCAACTGCAATATGACTCCCACAAGCCAAATAAAAAGCTGGGGTGACTACAGTGTTGAGGAATTCAACTTCAGCGGCTGCATTGACAGTCAAAAGGTTCGCTATATTATCGTCGCAGATGCCGGACACAGTCTTTCCTTTGGCGAAAATTTTGATCTATACGAGCTTATTTGGACATTTTTTAAACAGAGCGAGCCACCCCAAAATATTAAACTCTTAGCGCTTGGGGACAGCTACACCATTGGTCAAAGTGTCTGTGAATCCTGTAGCTTCCCGATGCAGTTAAAAGATGCCCTAGCAACAGAGTACTCCGAGCAAGATCAGATTGAGTTGCAGATTATTGCTCAGACTGGCTGGAGCACAACTAATTTAAAAGATGCGATTATCACTGCAGCCCCGGCGACGGATTTTGACCTGGCAACCCTGCTTATTGGCGTCAACAATCAGTATCGGAAAATGCCCTTCGATGTCTATAAAACAGAATTTGAAGAGTTGGTTAACTCCGCTATTTCATTTGTTCGGGGCGACGCCAGTAAACTAATTATTGTCTCCATTCCCGATTATGCTTTTACCCGACTGGGGCAAAGCAGCGGTCCTGAAACGATTAGCGCAGAGTTGCAACTGTACAACGACTTTGCCCAGAACTACGCAGAAGAAAATGAAATTACCTATGTCTATATAACTGACATCACCGAGCGGGGGCTGGAAAACCCGGACCTAGTCGCCTCTGACGGATTACATCCCTCAGAACTTGCCTATGCTGAGTTTGTTCAGCGCCTTCTGCCTCTAGCTTTAGACAAACTGCAATAGACTCTTCACAGCCGGCCTATTAAAAACAACAAAATCTGATGCCGAAAAAAAGGGATACTCAGTCAGATTGCTGAATATCCCGATTTTAAAGCTCAAAAGTTAAAAAGCTCAAAAGCTTAAAAGCCCCGGTTTAAAGCGCATTTGGCACAATCAAAACTTTGCCGTTTCGACCGCGCTCGGCAGCACGAGTAACAGCTTGCTTGATCTGATCAACGCTAAAGCGCGAGTCAACATTGGCGTTTAAAATACCCCGCGCAATCAAGGGAATAACTTGCCCAAAGGCTGCCTGCTTGGTTTTCATATCAGCGGTCTGATACCACTTGTAGAGCCAAAACCCCCTAATACTAATGTCGTTGAAAATAATCTTGCCTGTATTCAAGCTTGAGGGCTGTCCCGAGAGCACGCCATAGGTTACCAGAGTGCCGCCATAACCAAGACTATCCGCCAGTCGCGTAAAGGTCTTACCACCCACCGGATCCAACGCCAGAGCAATAGCCGCATTGTCTGTTGCCTGAGCAATCTGTGCCGCAAGATCAGGTCCATCGATCAACACCACATCTGCACCTTTGGCCATCAGGTCTTCGGCTAGGCCTTCACGACGCACTACATTTACCGTCTTAATACCACGCTGTTTGGCCAGCTGAATAACATAGCCACCCACCGCTGAATTAGCCGCGCTCTGAACAATCCACTGGCCCTCTTCAAGATCGGTGAAACTGTTTAACATGAGCAGTGCCGTCAAGGGATTAACCGCTGACATAGCCAACTGTTCAATCACTTCAGGCCCTACAGGACCGAGATCCGGCAATGGCAGAAAGCCGGCTGCCGGAGCCACTATCTCTTCGCGCCAAGTGCTGCCGCTGGCAAGTAATACCAATTGACCCACCGCCAAATGCTTCACCTCGGGGGACAGTTCCAGCACTCGACCAACACCTTCGCTACCTGGGTTAGAGGGTAATACTGCGTCTACACCGTAGTTGCCGGAAATCTGTAATAGATCCGATGGATTAATGGGCGCAGCCAATACAGCCACTCTCACTTCACCGGCTTTTAGGGCCTCAGAGCTGTGGTGTTTTACTTCTAGTACCTCTGGGGGATTGCCCATCTGACTATACTCGACGTATTTCAGATTGCCCTGAGTGTCGCCTGCATTAGCGAACCCTATAGAGCTTATAAAAAGCGCCAAAATTGTACCTGTTGAGAAATTTTTCATGTTCTTGATCCCTTACCTTTTATTGTTATTAAACCTAATCGCTTTTAGCCATTACCAGCTATTACCGCTGGTTGATCATTTTTTATTTGGCGGCTTTTAGGCTGCACTGCCCTTTGCCGTCATAGCGCCCGTTTCTTTTGCAGAGTCTACTGACTCAGTCTCATCCTGCTCAAACCAGCGACCCAGATAAATACCCACCAGAGACCAGAGCGCGGCTATACCAGCTCCAACCACAGCTACAGCAGCCAGACCCAAGCCGAGGCCCTGGGTTAATCCGGTAAATAACCAAGCCATCAACATATCACCGCCACGGTAGGCGACAATATCAATAACCGGCTTGGCCTTAAAACGGGTTTCCCGGTCTACACGAGTGAATAGCATTTCCCGAGCCGGTCGCGTGACCGCATAGTTGCCAGCGCGACGGATAACCTGCAGGACCACCACTGCGCCCAAAAAGGGTGAAACCGCCAATACCAGCAAACCGATGCAAATCATTACTGGCACCAGCGCAATCGTGGTGGGCATACCAAATCTAGTGACAATGCGACTGGTGGCAAATAGGCCTGTTGCAATGGAGAGAGTATTTACCGCCAGATCCATTTGCGCCCACACTGCGGTGCGCTCGGGACGACTTAATCCACTAAGCAAATTCTTCAGTTCGAAATAGACAAAAGAACTGATACCGGTGTAGAGAAAGATAAACAGGCCGATGGCGAGCAGATAGGGGTTTGAGAAAAACATCTTGAAGCCGGCAAAGGGATTGCCGCCAATAGAACCGGAGGGATTTTTTATGTCCAACTCTTGGTTCCCCAGTTCAGAGCTTTTTAACGACTGTAAATAAAAGATTATCGGTATCGGGATCAGCAGCATCAGACTGGCGATCAGCATAAGATTATCGGTGCCCAGAGATGCCGAGAAAAACGACGGAATAGAGGGGCCAATAAGACCGCCAACACTGGCCCCTGCAGCGATAATACTAAACAATCTGCCTGCCTGTTCTTTACTGAACAGATCAGACATAAAGCTCCAAAATACCGAGATATGAAACAGGCTAAAAACACTGACCCAGACATAAAAGGACTTATCGATTAATGTGCGATCCACAGAATTTGACGCCAGCAGATAGAACACCACAAAGGTCAGGGCAAAAATAGCGTACATCCCGGGCACCAAAAGCCGGAAGCGAAAACGTGACACCGCTATGCCATAGACCGCCACCACCGCGGTACTGATAAAGAAGTTAAGCGTCCACAGCCAGCTCACCTCGGCATCGCTCCAGTCGCTGGCCATGGCATCACGCACCGGCCGCAGAATGTAGTAAGCCGACATCAATACCACCACAAACAGAAATGAGCTGAAGACAGCTTTCGCCTCCGATGCTTCGATTTTTGAGACTCGGATTAGGAAATTGGTAATTGGATTGTTGCTCGCGGGCATTGTGCTCTCCTAGGCTGAAACTGGTTGAGTTTCGTCTTCCACCTATAGTTATTTTTATTATTCACTAGGCGCAGGGGCATAGGAGTTACTTTAAGCCAGAGCATTATTACTCTGTTTAAGGCTGGGGTAAATGCCGGTATATGGGTATCTTTATTGTTTTAAAGACAATAGTACGACTAGGCCGCACTAACCCTTCATCCCGACTGCACTATACCTGTCATCCCGACCGCACAATCTCTGTCATCCCGACCGCAGTGGAGGGACCTCA